>NZ_BAABJZ010000016.1:0-176058 GCF_039543565.1 Ferrimonas pelagia
TGGTCGCACCCCATCCAGAATTGGAATTTGACGCTGTCTCAGTTGTCGATCCACTTTGAGGGTCGATTGGACGAATACATCGACTTGTGAATTAGATTACTGACACAGAGTTATGAACACCCTCGCTGCTATTGAACCATCACAGGTAACGGGAGCGGCAGGCGCAACCATCGACCAGAGAGGAACAAGCCGTTGGTAGCAGCACAGGTTAGCGGATCAAGGTGAAACAGATACGAAAAAGCCCCAACCTTTCGGTTGGGGCTTTCGCAATATGGCGGTCAGGGAGAGATTCGAACTCTCGATACGTTGCCGTATACACACTTTCCAGGCGTGCTCCTTCAGCCACTCGGACACCTGACCAATTTTTTGCAGCGAGACACCAATGTGGTATCGCGTCGCTACGGGTTGCGCATATTAGGGAAGTCGCCGTATTGAGTCAACGATTAATTTCGACCAAATGACCGAATGCGTTTTTTTTCTTCAACTCTCGTCGGCCCAGCTTAACCAATACATCAAGTGTCTGAGCTTTTTGCAGCTGTAAGTCGCTCTTTTGGCTTAACAACTCCGTCTTCAGTTCTGCAGATCCCGGTTCAATGTCGTTTAAGATCGTCAATTGGCAACAGCTGTCATTGAATGCACCCAAGCGATCTTGCCACTCCTGCGCTAAACCGCTCCGCCCCTGAGGCAGGCACAGATCGATCAAGTAGCGCTGCTTTTTAACCAAGATCCGAACACGGTGCCAATGCTTACTTTTCCCCGTCGAGAGCGCTCGTTCTGTCTGCGCAATGATCTGAAGCCGCAATTGCTCACTGATATCAACCGTGGCATCCGCCAGCTGCGTTTGATTCAATGTCCATTTCAAGGCCAACACACTTTGGCAAAGGAGTTGTTCACGTTCTAATCGATGAAGTTGGTCGTGAAGGTTGGCTAGCCTGAATTGACGTAGTTGCTCAACATAATCACGCAATGGCCCTGGCTTCAGCTGAGCCACAAACACATCCAGATCACGCACAAGGTTACTCACCTTGATCTGGGCGGCAAAGCTCAGCGAGAGTGCGCAGGCTGGAGTTTGCCACAGCTCTTCAATAAACAGCTCCAATAAACAACGACACTTTCTCAAGTTGACTCGGTACCGGTGTAAGGCCTCACGATCCCCCTCCTCCCTAAGCGCCGGCAGCTGCATCAGTGCTTGCTCATAGAGATCCAAGACGCGAAAACGGATCCCACTTACCAATCCTTCGGTCATGCTGATTTGCTCCCATAAAAAACGCCGCTAGAGCGGCGTTTTTATCTTAGTTCATCCGATCAGGCGTTGCCTTTGATCTTCATCTTGAGTTCCGCGGCGAAATCCAGCATCCGATTTAGCGGTAACATCGCGCGTTGGGCCAACGCTTCATCGACAAACACTTCATGTTCACTTTTATCATCAGATGTCAGCGCATTTTCAATCGCAACTAAGCCATTCATCGCCATCCATGGGCAATGGGCACAGCTTCGACAGGTTGCGCCGTTGCCGCCCGTTGGCGCTTCGATAAAGGTCTTCTCTGGCGACAGTTGTGCCATTTTGTAGAAGATCCCCTTATCTGTCGCCACGATAAAGGTGTCGTTATCCATGGTTTGGCTCGCCTGAATGAGTTGAGAAGTCGAGCCAACCGCGTCGGCAACCTCGACTACCGACTCCGGTGATTCAGGATGGACCAACACAGCCGCATGAGGATTTTGAGCTTTCAACGCCAATAGCGCATTCGCTTTAAACTCATCGTGTACCAAACAGGCCCCTTGCCACATAAGCATGTCGGCCCCAGTTTGCTTAGATATGTAGCTGCCTAAATGCCGGTCTGGACCCCAGATGATCTTATGCCCTTCACTATCCAAGTGCTCGACGATCTCTAGCGCGATGCTGGATGTTACCACCCAATCCGCTCTCGCCTTCACTGCAGCGGACGTATTGGCGTAAACAACTACGGTGTGATCTGGATGGGCGTCACAAAACTCAGCAAACTTATCCGCCGGACAGCCCAGATCCAATGAGCAGGTTGCGTCCAATGTTGGCATCAATACCGTTTTCTCTGGAGTCAGGGTCTTAGCCGTTTCTCCCATAAACCGCACACCAGCCACCAATAGGGTTTTCGCTGGATGATCGTTACCAAATCGTGCCATTTCCAATGAGTCTGCGACGCAACCGCCGGTTTCTTCAGCCAACGCTTGGATCTCAGGATCGGTATAGTAATGTGCAACGAGGACCGCATCCTTCTCCTTCAACAGATGCTTAATTCGCTCTTTATATGCCTGCTTTTCTTGGTTATCTAATGGCAATGGCTTTGGCGGGAACGGGTACTGCAGATCATCTACAACGGGGGCTTCAATCATTTCGGGTTCAGGCCTCTGGTACTAACTGCGGCCATTATACGAGATGCAGCGCCTGAGGTTAACTCTCGTTTTTGACGACCAACGCTCAAGATCGGAAAACGGAGGCGCGATGGCCTCCGCCTCCACCGCTACTGCAGAGCGCGCGTATCGCTCAGTGATTGAAGTCCTGAATAGCCTGAACCTACCAGCTCAGCCTTAAATTGCGCTTCGATCGGATCAGGCTCGCCTCCTTGCGCCAACCGTTGCCGCTTGAGGAGTGCTTGCACTCGCTTTAGGTTGTCCTGCGCCTTGACGAAGTAACTCGGCGAACTGTCTATCGCTTTTAAGAACAAGGCCTCTGCTTCCTCCAAGCGGCTATCCAGTAACACAAAATAACCAATATCATTATATGCATCCGCCTCCGGCATTACGCGCTTAAAGGCCTGAAAAGCCCGCTCCGTATGCCCCATTCGTACGTAAACCAAGCCGAGATTGGTCCACGCTCGCCGGTAATTGGGATGGCGCTGTGTGACCTTACGCAGGTGGATCTCAGCTTGCGCCAGATCTCCAGCTAGATAATAGGAATAGCCCAAATTATTTAACGCGTCCGCCGACATGGGATCATGCTCGAGTACCAATCGATAGATCTTCTGCCCCGCTTCATACTCGCTCTTCATATCATGAACGATCCCCTGAGCAAGGTATGCCTTAACCGGTGATCCCCGATCCAGCCCGTGCCACTCATTCTCTTCACCCAGCATGATCTTAATGGTCGGATCATTCGCGTTTAATCTCTGCTGATCTAAATCGAGTGCGGATCGCAGGTGGATCTTCGCTTCCCGGCTGTCGCCATGACTCAGTTCGGTGACGGCCAGTTCTGCCAACGCACCGATATGGTCAGGCTGCAGTTTCAGCACATCACGAAAAGCCTTCATGGCGTGATGATCTTGTCCCAACTTAGACTGGATCACACCGATCTTATAAATTGCATCCACATTGTCCGGCGCATATTCCAAAAGCTCTAGGTAATGCTTCAGCGCGGTAGGATAATGTCCACGCTGCAAAGACGTTGCTGCCTGTTGCTCTATCTGGGAAAGATCCGGTTTGATCGGATCGTCCGGTGTGTTTTGACAACCTGCTAATAATGCCAACATCATCAGTAATAAACCGTTGGACCTAACGCGCCTACGCCATTTATCTGTCATCACCCTTCCCCAAGTTAACTGGTGCCATTCCATGCTTGCAGAACCTTCAGGATCGCCGGACCCACAGCGACAATAAAGAACGACGGCCAAATACAGAGCACCATAGGAAAGATCATCTTGACCCCCAACTTCGCTGCCTGCTCTTCCGCTGCTTGCATGCGTTTATCACGATACTCTTCAGCATAGACCCTTAAGGTTTCAGCGATCCCGGTTCCCAGCTTCATACTTTGGGTGATCGCGCTGTTCAGGCCTTTGATCTCCTCCAAACCCGTCCGACTCACGAACTCCTTCAGTGCCACATCAATGGTGAATCCTGCACGCACTTTTTGGCACACCAGGATCAGTTCATCCGACAACTTGGGGTGACTCACCTGCAGTTCGAGCGCGACCTTCTGCAACCCAGCCATCAACCCCTGTCCCGCTTCGCAACATACCACCAGAATATCTAGCGCGTCGGGAAAGCCGATACGCATTGCCCGCATTCGTTCATCCGCCAACCGATCCAACACAAAGCTCGGTAACAGAAAGCCCAGAGAACATAGCACCACCATGATATAGATCTCTGTCTTTGGCTCTACGTCCAAATTCATCTGCAAGACAGCCAAGCCGATCAATAACATAATAAAAGCAAACAGGATCCGTGTGCCGTTATACACAGCTAACGCACTGTCTGAGTGATACCCCGCATGCACCAAGCGCCGCTTGATCTCATCACCACCAAATAAAAAATAACGCGAAAATCCGGAGGTGCTATTTAAAGAGTGCTCTAATGAATTATCAAAATCACCGCTCGCTTGCACGCCCCCGCCCGCACTGTTTAACTTTGCCAATCGTTGCCGAAAGGGAGAATAAAGACCACTAATAATGTAGGCAATACTGATCGCCAAAGTGACTCCCGCCAGCCCAGCAACCACATAGATCACGTAGGCATAATAGGTCTGATCCTGCAAACCTTCTTTAATCAAAGCAAATAGATAGTCCATGGTTACACCTCGATCCGGATCAGGCGGCTTAACCAGTAGATCCCCAGCAGCATGCCAATACCACCATAGAGCATCAAACGATTCCCCTCTTCGCTATCGACCAACTCATTGGCGTAATCTGGGCTGGTAACGAACAGCAACGCGAACAGCACCAAAGGCGTAAGCGTCAGTACCCAAGCAGACATGCGACCTTCGGCGGAAAGCGTTTTTACCTTTCGCCGAAAGGCAAACCGTTTGCGAATGATCACCGATAGGTTATTAATGTTCTCCGCCAGATTCCCCCCGGTCTCTTTTTGTACCTGCACCACGGTTGAGAACGCCATTGCCGATACAGAAGGGATCCGCTCAATCATGTGGAGCAGAGCGCGGCGCGTATCTTTGCCATAGTTAATATCTGAAAACAGTATCTTAAACTCATGTGCGATCGGATCACTCATCTCTTCCGACGTAAGCCGCACTGCATCGGTAAACGAGTAACCCGCTTGCAAAGCTCGCTTAACCACATCAAGCGCCTCAGGAAATTGCTCCTCAAGCAGTTCCATCCGATTGTTAAACTGGCGATTCAGCTTGATATTGAACAACATCAATACCAGTACAAACGCAAACAGGGCATACAGAGGATCGTGTTGCCAAAACCAGACTGCTGCCGCGAGTACGCCAGCAGTCAACAATGCCCGCAAGACATATTGATATCCCAACAAGTTAGAGCCGGACTGCTGCAATTTAAATGAAAGCTCATGAATAAAAGCATTTTTCTCAAGAGCCAACCCGAGACTTGACGCTTTCTTGAGCCGATTTTCCATCGCAATGGAAACCACTTCCCCCTCGGTTCCCTTTGCTTGTGCTACCTTCGCCAAGCGTTCACGCACCACTTTGGTATTACCGCGTTGCGGTCGAGTAATGGGAATAAACAACGCTTGCGATAGCAGCAACACCGCAATAAACACACAACCGAGAAAGATGATCTGCACACTCATTGGATGCCCCTCAAAGGATCTCGAACCCTTCGCTTGTATTAAATAGGCTGTGAGACAGGTTGATCCCTTTACTGACCAACTCGTCATAGAATCCGGGGATCACCCCGGTCGCCATAAAGTCACCACGAATGGTTCCATCTTCATTTCGACCTTTACGACGGAACACAAATAACTCTGACATGGTGATCACCTCACCTTCCATACCGTTTATCTCATGAATACTGACGACCCGCCGGCGACCATCTTCCTGCCGCTCAAGCTGGACAATGAGATCTATCGCTGATGCCACCTGAGTTCGAATATTTTTTACTGGCATATCGAAGCCTGACATACACACCATATTTTCTAATCGACTCAGCGCATCTCGGGCGCTGTTTGCGTGAAGGGTCGTCAAAGAACCTTCATGCCCGGTGTTCATTGCCGTCAGCATGTCCAGGGCTTCCCCTCCCCTTACCTCACCAACGACGATCCGGTCGGGCCTCATCCGCAAGCTGTTCTTCACCAGATCCCGCAGGGTGATCTCCCCGCGCCCTTCAAGGTTTGCCGGCCGTGACTCGAGTCGGACAACGTGTGGCTGCTGAAGCTGCAATTCCGCGGAATCCTCAATGGTAATGATCCGCTCATCATTTGGAATGTACCCAGACAACACATTCAACATGGTCGTTTTACCGCTGCCGGTTCCTCCTGAGATCAAGACATTGAGCTTTCCTACCACGCAGGCTTTGAGCACCTCATACATCGCCTGAGTCATCGCCTGGTACTCAATCAATTGTTCGGCGGTCAGCTTATCTACGGTAAAGCGACGAATGGACATACTCGGGCCATCCAACGCCAATGGCGGAATGATCGCATTGACCCGCGAGCCATCCTTCAAGCGGGCATCCACCAACGGGCTTGATTCATCAACTCGTCGGCCCACGTTTGAGACGATCTTGTCTATCGTATTGAGCAGATGTCGATCGTCCTGAAAGGTAAATGGTACAGGCTCTAACTTGCCAAACCGTTCGACATAAATACTTTTGGGGCTGTTGATCAAAATATCGGAAACGGTATTGTCCGCCAGCAAAGGCTCCAGTGGCCCCAAACCCAGGATCTCATCGTTGATCTGCTTGATGATCTTATCCCGAGCTGAAAGACTGATCGGTTTGGGCCGCTCACTCAGTAGCTGATTGCACAACCGAGCGATCTGATGCCGAGACTCTTTTTCCTCGGTCGCCTCCAGCTTGGCGACATCAAGCATATCCAGAAGCCGTTCATATAATTCTTGTTTTATCTTACTTTCTTGTTCATTCAGACACTGCAAATTGAACGAATTTTGATGGTTTGCTTGTGTATCCATGCAGGCTATTCCTCAACGGTTAACGCCATAATCTCGCCCAAAGCCCTTTCTTTTGCTCCGCTTGTGGATCGGGGAACAAAGCATCACAGATCAGGCCCACATCTTTTGTTAATGGCTCTTTTGCCGCAAACTCAGACAAGCGCTTGCCTTCATCTAAGCATGCGTTGACACATCGGAAATCGTTTCTCACAGTGAACACGGATGCCACGCCTGTCGTTTGCTGCACATCTTGCAACGACAGTGCGCTCTTCCCTGCGCTGTAACGATTAAAGACAATATGTAACTTGTCTTTTGCGACCCCTAGTTCGAACACCAAATGCCGCACCGTCGCCGTTGCACTTCGCAACGACGCTAAGCTGTCTTGGATCACGATTAAAATGGCCTGAGAGTCCATAACGATGCCATTGGACCAATACTCCGGCCCACGGGACAAATCGACCACCACGGCCCGGTAACAGCCCCGTAACTTAAACATCAAATGTGGCAGTTGCAGATGCGCTTCTTCGGTCCCTTCCTGTTGGCTGTATGGCATCGCTGGCAACAGGTGCAATTCATCAAGCTGCGTCATCATGCCCACAAGGGCTGTGTTATCCAGCTCTTCCGCCTGGCTCAATGCGTTATAAAAGAAGTACTCTGGATCGACATCGAGCAGGTGAGACTGTCCGGCCTGCACATGATCACCATCGACCAATGCCACCGGACAATCGCCATTGCGACAGGCTAAGTGGTCAGCGATGGCAGCACTAAGAAAGCTGGTGCCACAGCCGCCTTTACTGTTCATCACCACAACCGATGGCCCCAACTCCATTTCAGCCGCCACCGCTTCCGCCACCCGGAACAAGGTGCGCTCTAATTCATCGGACTGTTCGCCTAAAGGGATGTAGTCACAAGCGCCTGCCTTCATCGCCTCGCGCAGGATCTGCGGCGACATGCCCTCACCAACCGCCAAGAAATGCGGACACTTACCGGCAAACTGCTGCAACAAGATTTGGGCCGATTCCAATTCAGCAGGCAGCATTAGTACTAAAAGGCGATTCGCGTCGAAGTACTCACTGCTCGCCTCCTCAGCGGATATCATCGTCAGCTTCAGGTTGGGCCGAGACATCAAGAGCGCCGCCAACTCCTGCTCGTGCATATCGTCAGGCACCACCAATAAGGTCGGCAACAACACAGGTAAACTTCGTGGCCGCCCCACCATATCGATCCGCTCAACAGATCCTGTATCGCTGAGCTCTAAATGGGTACCATGTGTGTTCGGTGCATTCATAAGATCCCCTCAGCTAACTGCATATGGTGGTAATGCCAAATCGTGTGGCACCCAAGCTCTCTCGCGGCAGGATGGTGACAAAGGTCGGCGCATTCAACGTAATAAAAAATCCTGGGATCAATAATTGATGTTGGTAATCCGATATCGATGCCCGAACCAGACTGATCGCAGAGTAAGTCAACGCCGATGCACCATCTTTATCTAAGTAATCGATGGTTAAATTGTCATTCGTAAGGTTCTTAACCAGCGTTGTTCCGTCAAATAGCGCAAGAGACTTAAGATCCTCATAAACACTGGGGACGCCTGCCGGATTATTTGGTGCACACACTGCCGCAAGTCGTGCGGAGCGACGCGAAGCCTCCGTGAGTACATTGTAGGTGTACATCAATCTCGCCACTTCCAGCACAGCGAATATCGCTGTAAATACCACGCTTGCCACAATCGCAAATTCGGTTAGATAGGTGCCTCGTTGACGTCTTACTCTCATAGCGGCCTCATCGACAATGTGGCAGTGAGATCCCAGGTCAGATCAAGGCTATTACCGAAAAAGGTATTTAAGCTGCTGCCAAATATGGGTGTCCAATCGTATGTTACCGATACCGTCACTAGCTCATCCGATACCAACGCAACCGTGACATCATCTATCGTCATCCCGGGCATTAATGGCGTTCCGGAGGTCACATTGCCAAACACAGCCAACCGTTTCGTTGCCAATGCCACCGAATCGCTGATCTCAACCTGATCATTGGACCCTAATCGAGTATTGCTAATCAAGTATCGACAAGCATCACGCGCCAAGCTATTCACCTGATTATATTGATAAATTAGCCGACCAAACTCCGCCGTCGCCAGAAACAAAAAGAACACTATTGGCAAAGCGATGGTCGCTTCCACCGCCGCGACTCCGCGTTGACGTTTCATCGAACCAGGAACCGTTTTCATGATTACGAATCCTTATTGGACGGGTTACGGTACAACACGATCTGATAGGGGCCATCGTTATCGCTCGTGTCATAGCTCGGAGAGCCGTTGCCGGTACAGTCATTGAGAAACTCGCCAATCACAAAGTTATCGGTCCCTGTCTGCACCACTTCTTGGCTCATAAAGAAGCAAGCGAACCCTTCAAATGGTAGACTCGACTTACCGGTATCCTCGCCGCTGCAATCCGACACAACAATGGCAAACTCCCGCCGTCTATCGCCACCCGTACCGTCCCATCCCCCAGCTAAGCAAGCTGAAGATGCACTGGCATTGCTATAGTCGTTATCGTAATCATCGTGACGATAAAGCCCACCGGGTTCATCGTTTACATCAACCGGTGCATCACTATTTTTGTCGGCTTCATAGATCACGTCTCGGTCTTCGGTCACCGCCAATTCCTCACCCACACAGGTCGACTTATCACGAGGGTAGGTATCAGACTCCTTTTTGAATTGACCTAAATATATACCCAACCGAGTATTCAGGCCCTGAGCCGTGGGTCCGACATTATTACCCGGTTTGGTCACCACCGAGTCGTCGGTTTTACTGAAACAGAACTCTTCACCGGTATATTTGCCGGCGAACGCATCCCGGATCCCATTGGCCCCATTAAGCCCTTCAAAATCGAGTAGACGAAAGTTGCCCGGCCCGATGTCTGTATCGTTACTGGAAGCTAACTTCATCGCCATCAAGGTCTCGTGCGGATAGCCAAAACTGGCACTATCCCCCGCTGCGGCGCAATCGGCGGTATCGCACAGGCACACGGTCATCGGTAATACATTGGTATTGCAAAAATCGATTGCGGTGCTGGGGCCGGATACCGCCGAGGCACTGATCCACTTATCGAAGGTCATGATCCGGGCCAAATAGGACGCGAGATTAACTTCATCAACCAAGATCCGAACATAGTCCGCCGTTGGATCCGTGGTCGGAATAAAGGGATCTGGCTGCAAAGAGAATTCCACCGTGATCTGCGAAGACAGATCCGCCGTCGCATAGTTCAGCCCGGTCAATTCAATGGCGTCATCCAGTTGGCTGAAGTCACCGGCAGACAAGGCACCGGCTAGCGTTGCTATCCCTTCTTGTTTAGCTATTTGTTGGGTTTTTCCTTGATCAAGAGCCACAGCCGAGCTCAACGCTGCCGCATCTACCGCATTCTGCAGTCGCGTTTTATTAAGCAACATATGGCCTCCATCCAGAGCCAGCCCTGCCATCGCCAGCATGGCAAACATCGCAATGGCGATCACTATTAAGACCGCCCCTCGACTCCTCGAGAGACCCGAGCCATATCCAGAATGAGAACTCACATACATGCTGCGCACCCCCGTTCAACCTCTGCGCTACGAACCTACTGACCCGCGCCACCTGAGACTGAGAACTTGCTGATCTCCCCACGTGCTTCCTTAGGCTCGTAAGTCGACTCTCTGTACCCTTCCATCACCTTGCTTCCATAGGTGCCATCTAAATCCACCAGCTTGCCTGCGTTGCGTCGAGCCGCATCAGGATCAAGGATCTCCTGCTGCTTGACCGATTCAATGCTGCCACCCAGTGCAAATTGCTTCATCACATTATTACTTTCACAGCCAGCTAACCCGGCTAGGCCAATGGCCAAACAAACGACGATTCTCATGCTGACTCCTTAGAGGCTATGGCCGTATTTATTTTGGGTACCACCGCCATCGGTGGCAGGGGCAATAGGCTCCTGAGCCACGGGCGCGTTAGGGCTTGTATCCGGTTGCTGATCGAGATCCCGCTTCGAGAGCTGCCCCATAAGATAGAAACCAAGATCCGTGGGATCGACAAAGCCGTCGGTCGGCAACAACAGGTCGTCTTTATTAACAGGACGAACCAAGCGTGGCGTAACCAAGATCACCAGTTCAGTCTCACCATTTCGGTATTCCTGACTGCTGAATAGCTGGCCTAATACCGGGATCTCACCCAAACCTGGAAGTTCGTCCATGCTCTCTCGAATGGTATTGCTCAGCAGCCCTGCGATCGCGATGGTTTGTCCATCTCCAAGTTCAACGGTTGAGTTGGCACTGCGCTTGATGATAGAAGGCGTAACCAACCCAGTGGTCGAGCCCGCAGGGATAATGCCAACGGCATTGGCATTACTTAATTCACTGACCAAAACATTAAGATTAAGGTTGATGCGGCCATTGCTCAGCACCGTAGGAACGAACTTCACGCCCACACCAAACTCTTTATATTGAATGGTTGTGCCATCACGATCAGGCACCGGCACCGGAAACTCACCGCCTGAGAGAAACTCGGCCAGTTGGCCACTCATGGTGGTTAGGTTTGGCTCGGCCAGCACGCGTGCCAAGCCCTGCTGTTTGGCTGCATCCATGGCAAATTCAAACAGCACATCACCGCTGACATAACTACCAAAAATACCCTTGTCACTAAGGAGACCATCCCCACCCAAGATCCCACCAATAAAATCACTGCCGTCGAACACCAGGGCAAAATCGGAATCTAACGAGCGCGCCAATTCCCGTTGAACTTCGGTCACGGTGACTTCTAACATCACCTGATGTCCGCCACCCACCGACATCATATTGAGCACGGTGCTGGTGTTATCGGAGTTATCCGCCGCAATCGCATAGCCACGGGCAAGATCCAGCGCTTGGTTCATCTTATCCAAATTGGCAACCTGACCACCGATCACCAACTGCCCTTGTGAGCTGTGTACTTGGATCTCTTCTTCGGGCAAGAACCGATAGAGTTTCTCTTTTAGCCCATTAAGATCATGCGTAATTTCGATGTCGATAATATCAACGAGATTATCGTTACCGTCCCAAACCATGATATTGGTGCTACCCAACTGCCTCCCCAAAATATAAAGCTCCTGAGGGTTGATCAGTAATATATCGGCGATTTCCGGATTGCCGACGGAGATCCGCGATGCCGCTTTGTCCAACCCCATCGTTCGAGATTTATAGATGGGTACCGGAAAACTCATAGGAACCAAACCTGCTGGCCCGCCTGCCTGTGAGACGGCCGGCAACAGCATCAACCCCACGCAGCAGGCTGTCGCAAACCCCTTAGCAACGCGGTAGGTGAGAGATTTTAAGTAGTCGGTCATGGTTAGCTGTCCTTTTTATCCAGTTCGGTTGTTGCATCTTTCCCCACAGTGACCGTTTCCTTCGCCGTCCCCTTGATCAACTCAACCCGCTTCCTTGGGGTCGTACGAACCGGCGCAGCCTTGTTGGGCTGAGGAATCGGCTCTGCGGTCACACTCAATGTTGACTTCTCTTCGATTTGAGACGAAGCCACTTGGATCTCACCGGCATCATTTGGGTTTCTCAGGGCAAGCTGGATCTCCCCTTTGGAACGGGCACTCATCAAGATCTCGGCCTGCTCCAACGTCACTTCAAGTGTCACCGCACGGACCACTACCGGCTGGTTCGAATCCTGATTGGCCTTCTGATCAATCGCCAACACCTTAAGGTTGCTCAATATCACTTCAGTGCCCGACGACCAATCCATGTCATTGCGCTTACGATTTTTTAGGGTCACCAACACATCAACACGATTGCCCGGTAACAAAAAGCCCGCGACACCGACGACATCATTAACCCGGATAGACACCGCTCGCATATTGGGCTCAATCAGGCTGGCCAAAACGCTCCCTTCGCCTTTGAGCGCCAACTTTTGCGGATGTAACGTATCCCCTTCCATAACAGGATATTTAGTGACTTTTCCCACCGCGTCGGCCGGATCGGTGATCACATTGCTGGGCGCCAACGCAACCGGGACACTGGTGACGGTGACATGTTTATCCTGCAAGATAGTGCCAGCAGACACTGAAACGGCCATAGCGACCACCGGCACACTGTCGCTATCTGGTGAGAACTCGAGCTGATTCTGGTTAAGCCAACGCTGTGCCATAAACACCGCGCCAGCGCCAAAAGCCAATGACAAACCGACAAACAATATTGAACGCGTGTTCATTTATCCTCCCCGCTGACTTGAGCATCGGGCATTTGAGTGAATTGCCGATCATCATGAACAAAATACATATCCCAAGCGTGTTCAAGCAGCTCTTGGGTGATCAGGTTCGGCAGTTGGTTGTAACGGATCCTATCAATCACGATCGCCAATAGATCCCGTGGATGACATGGCAGCATTGGGGTCGCACTGAGGCGATAACGCTCATTGAGCAACCACTCGCGGATCCCGTTCGCTTCCTCAAGTTCGGCCGTCCGACAGTTTTGCTGCCAGATCTCCCAGTATTCATGCGGCTCTAACGCACCAAAATGGATCTTGTAGCCGAGTCGGCGTAAAAAGGCAGGGTCTACCAACTCGGTGGGCGACAGATTGGTTGAAAATAGCAGTAATTGCTCAAACGGCACCTCGAAATGCTCGCCGCTAGGCAATGACAAAAAGTCCCTCCCCTCCTCCAACGGCAAGATCCAACGATTCAGGATCTGCTTTGGCGTGATGCTCTGACGGCCAAGGTCGTCGATCAACAAGATCCCATTGGTTGCCTTCAGTCCGATCGGGGCTTGGTACGTTCTATTTTTCGTATCAAACTGAATATCGAGCATATCTGCGGTCAACTCACCACCGACAATCAAAGCGGGTCGGTGGCAGCGATACCAACGGAGATCGTCATCCGCGGCGAGGACATTGAGCTCCTCCTCTGCCACCTTTCCCATCAAGCAGTGTAATTGCGGGTCAAACACCGGAATAATGGCATGACCAACGCATATGGCGTGAGGAATGAGCACATCGTCTTCAAATATCTGATTCAAGCGGCTACAGATATAGCTCTTACCGGTACCTGCTGGGCCGTAGATCAATAGCGGTCGGCGAGAGTTTAGCGCCGGCCCGAGCTGCTCCACCAGATCACCAGGGATCACCATGCCCTCAAGTGCCTTGATAAAATCATCTCGCGTCACTTGCTGCTGACGGCTGGACTGCGCCCGAACTTGATCGGCAAACTGC
Organism: Ferrimonas pelagia; assembly: GCF_039543565.1. Lineage (NCBI taxonomy): Bacteria > Pseudomonadati > Pseudomonadota > Gammaproteobacteria > Alteromonadales > Ferrimonadaceae > Ferrimonas > Ferrimonas pelagia. Next base: position 14,055 of record NZ_BAABJZ010000016.1, read on the forward strand.
GCTAAAGGAACCGGCGTAGGTCCAAGGTAACCACTTGTTGCAAAATACATCTGGGCAGCATCTCGCCCTTGACGACTTAAGCTGTAGCGCATTTGCCCTGTGTGTGACGCTTGTCGATTCTCAACCAATGCCGTCTGCTTGGCTTCGTCCAACAACTGCTGCACCAATACCGCGCGCAAGGCCAAACGCTGGCTGAGTTCACTTAACGTCAGTACATCACCGTCCGATAGATGCTTCACCAGCAGCTGCATTAACAGAGCAGGATCCACCCCTATCTCGGCAATCGTCACCGGTGCCGGTTTTCGTATGACTATGGGCTCCTGCTCCAACGAGGCCTCTCGGGTAAAGATATTCATCGTCGTCCCCTCAACCTAGTCCGGGTAATTGGCCAGGCCAATTCAGTAGCACCAACCACCCCAGCGCCAGCCCAGGTGCATACGGCACCTTTTGACTGGCCAATTCCGACGCTTCCGGTTGGTAATATGTGCGAGTAATAAAGATGGCTCGATAACGACCTAGTGTTTTGCTTAAACCCATCCAACCTGTGCGATAGATGGAAAGCAGCACGCTGGTTATGCCACCGAATAGGATGCCAAAAACAATGGCCCACAATATCCACATTGGCCCAACAATCGCTCCTAGAGCGATCATGAGTTTAACGTCACCCGCGCCAATGGCTTTGCGTGCATAAAAAAAAGAAAGGATGATGGCTGGAACGAATGCCCCAACAACAGATAGGCCTAAACCAGTGAGACCAAACAACCACGTTTGCGTTATCAACCCAAATACAAGTGCGAGCACGCACAGTTTATTCGGGATTATATGAGCTCGAAGATCAATGATAACTGCGATCGATAACAACACCGATGCCGATATCCATTGCGGATCGTGCAACATGGTTAGAATCCATCCGAAATAATTTAACAGGTCAGAGGGCATTTCCTATGAAATGCCCACTACTATCGCCTACAAAATACGACTTATAATAATGGCAGTACTTCTGATAAAACCAATGACACAATAAGTCTCAGCCGATATTAGCTTGAACAACCGCTGGTGTTTGCAGCTGGATCACCGTCCACTTGCTCACACAAGTTAGAAATACTGGTTCCCACCTCTTCACCCAGATCGGTAAACGCGGTAACCAATGCGGCAGCAACTAACGAACCGGCAACCGCATACTCAACGGTAGTCAGACCACTTTCATCATTCCAAAACTCAATCAAAGCTTGCTTTAACATGACTAATTCTCCAAGTGTGGACAGAGGCAACTTACTGCGCATCCTTGTGAAATTTAGGAATCAACGTCCTGTCAACTCGAAGCAAGAGTAAATCTAGTCGAAGATCGTAAAATGTGGTGAGCAAAACGTAATTATTTTCTGTTCGAGCCGGTCTACTGCCAGATCTAGCTGTCTTGTGACTCGACACAAAGCCCCGCAGTGCCAAGACTTAAGTCACATCAAAACAGAATTTTAACCAGCCCAGATGGACAAACATAACGCAACATCAGGCCCCCCTTTTCCCGAAGCAACAAAATGCCAATGGTATGACCCTTTCCCCATACATCTCTAGACATATCTGCGCTAAACACATTGATAGCCCTCAAGTTAAAAGAGACAACCTTATCGGACCAAAGGGAGAATAAGCTCCATATCTTCGATATGGAGTGAAATGGGACGCCAGAGCTTCTCTGGTATTGTGCTGCCTTTTTCTGAGCACCCAAATTCTGGCTAAAACGACCGCCTTTGCGACTCAAGGGTACAACCTTATCAACTAACCTTGGCTGGCTAAGTGATAAATATCCGGTTTTAACACCAACCCATTTCCCTCACTAGCCCAAGCAGGCATATACACCAGATACACACCGATAGAGCTCTGCAACCTTTGGGTCACCGTCTTACGGCTTCCAAGAGCCAGTTCAAGCCGGCGGGCTGTATCCTTCGTCTCTTGAGAAGCCAGATATTGCAGCACCTGCTCTGCCTCACCCACTCGAACGCAACCATGGCTATAAGCGCGTTGCCGGTGGCCAAACAACGCCTTGTTGTTACTATCATGCAGGTAGATGGCATCACTGGCCGTGAGGTTGAGTCGCATCTTGCCCAAAGGGTTCGCTCTACCTGGTGCCTGGACCAATCGATAGCGACCCAATTGCTGCTCCAGCCCATCGAGTTCTACCTGCTCCCATGGCAAGACTTCTTGGCTAGCACTACTGAGATAGAAGCCCTGACTGGCTAAGCTGCTTGGGTTGTTACGATATGCCGGTAATAGCTCGTTACGAACAATGCTCGACGGTGGCGTCCAAGTAGGATTCAGGGTGACACTTCGAAAGCGACTATTCATTCGTGGCGTTGGAGTTTGTGGCTTGCCGACCACCACTGGCAGCACCAGCTCTACACGTTCACCATTGAGCACCACTAACTGAAAATGCGGAATATTGACCAATATCGAATATCCCTCCAGTTGACTGGGTAGCTGAAACCACTGTAGCAACGAAAAGCGGATCTGTTGAAGCCGCAGCGCAGGATCCAATGTCAGGCTCTTTTGGGTGGCCGGATCCAACCGGCCAGAGGGCGCCAATCCATGCCGCCGCTGGTACTCTTTCAGCAGCAGCTCAAACGGAGGATCCCAGACCGTCCTGTGTTCCAAGGCCGACGGTAAGATCTGCTGCAATCGCAAAGCAATGAGCTGCCTGAGGCTCGCCAGATCTGGGTGTGCTTGCCCCAACCCCAACTCGGCCAATTCAGTCAGATCCGGCCTGGGCAACGCAGCGATCGCTTGTTGGTGATGTAGGGCGGCGCGCAAACGCTCAAACGCGGAAAATTGCGGCGTCATCTGCTCGATAAACTGCCGCTGCATGCCACTTTTCCAAATATCTTGGAGATAGTGAATGCCTTTGATGTTGTCCTCTCCCTGCAGCTCGGCCTGAAGCGCCAATAATCTTAGGGACGCCTGCGTGATCGCATGATCTTGCTGCTCAAGTGACTCGTCCATCCAGCCCGGCGGAAGCAAGCCGAGATCAGCCAGCAACGCTTGCCACTGCAGCGTGTATTCTTGATATTCAGGCAATAGCCAATGCTTGTTTTGAGAGGGATCGTTACCGTAGCTAGCCGGTACACATAGAACGGAAAGGACGCTGACAAGAAGCAATACACGACGATACACGTACTTACTCCAGAAATAAGGAACCGTTATTCAGTCGCAATTATAGTGAATGTTTCGCTTCTACGCTGTTTCAAACGTCATTGGATATTGCTTTACTGCGAAGCAATATCCAATGCACGTGTATCACACTGATCTCTTCTGACGACGGATAATGCCAACCCACCCCGTGCCATTCAGTTGCTGCAGCCAAGGCTCAAGGCTCAATAATACCCCTAATGCCAGCACAACGAGCCACCAAGAGCCCGGCTGGGCCAAGCTCATGGTCAAGCCAAGCACATTTAATCCCGTAGCCAACAGCATTATCCACATATTAAGGCGCCTTTCTTATGTCGGTAAACCGAAGCTAGCGCCTGCCCAATAATTACACAAGAACTATGTACCCTCTTTTAACTCACCGCATCCTCAGCAGCATCTGCTCAGGTTGTTCCAGATATTGCTTCCATAGATTGCAGAAGCGGGCCATGGTTCCGCCGTCGATCACGCGGTGATCACCAGACCAGCTGATCTGCATGACGGTGCGTGCCTCGACCTCTCCCTTGCCATTAAAGCGCGGCAGAGACTGCAACTTGCCCAGAGCCACGATCGCCACTTCCGGCTTATTGATGATGGGTGTCGCCACTGTCCCACCAATGGCACCGATATTCGAGATCGAGATCGAGCCCCCTTGCAGATCCGTAGGCGCGACCTTGCCAACCCTTGCCGCGTCGCCCAAGCGGGTCACCTCCTCGGCCACTTCAACGATAGACAGATTCTGAACCCGTTTGATGTTCGGTACCAGTAGGCCCAGCTTGCCATCAACGGCCATACCAATATTGTGATCGTGGCAGTAGGTCAGTTCGGTACAGTCATCGTTAACCCGGCTGTTCAAGCGGGGATATTGGCTGATCGCCAACGACAGCGCTTTGATAAAAAACGGCATTAACGTCAGCTTGATCCCAGCTTCGGCATACTGACTTTTTAGCCTTGAGCGCAGCGCCACCAGCTCAGTCAGATCGAACTCTTCGCAATAGGTGAAATGAGGGATCGTCTGAGCCGCCGCGGTCATCTGCCGCGCCATCGCAGCCTGGATCCCGCGGATCGGCTCGATCCTATCTTGCCCGCTCGCGGCTGTACCAGCAGCGGCGTTGGTACCCTGTGCTGACGGCTGTGCAGACTCCAGATAACGATTAATGTCCTCTTTGACGATCCGCCCGCGCTTGCCACTGCCCGGCACGAGACTGAGATCCAGTTCATGCTCTCTGGCTAAGCGACGTACCGCCGGACTGGCCAGTGCCTTGCCCGCGCGAGGTTGTCCCTGCTCCGCATCCCGCAAGCCACCAGCAAGCCGCTGCGGCTGCGGTGTGTCAGGCGTGGCCTGCTCTGGTTTCTCGACCTTGTCGGCCATCGAGCGCGTTACCGCCAGAGCAAACAGAGGCTGATGAACACGCGCCACTTGGCCCTTACGGTAATACAGTTTGGCGATGGTGCCTGCCTCTTTGGCGGGGATCTGTACCGAGGCCTTGTCGGTCATGACATCGCAGATCGGTTGATCTTCCTCAACCTCGTCCCCTTCTGCCACCAACCAGTCGATCAACTCGCACTCGACGATCCCTTCGCCGATATCGGGCAAGATAAAGTCGTGCACTACCGTCTGCTCGGGTTCCCCCTCACCCATCATTGCCGTTGACGCCGGCACCATTGGGCTCTCCTCGTTCGCCTCTGCCTTGGTCTCAACCTGAAATAGAGGCGCATGCACCTTGGCGATCTGACCCTGACGGTAGTGCAGCTTGGTGATCACCCCATCATACGGTGCGGGGATCTCCACCATCGCCTTATCCGTCATCACCTCGACAATAGGCTGATCCTCTTTAATGTTATCGCCTTCCGCCACCAGCCAGTTGATCAGCTCACACTCGACAACGCCCTCACCGATATCCGGAAGGATAAATTCCTTGAGCATGTTATCTCCTTAAAAATGGACGCTGGCCTTGATGGCCTCGTAGATCTTATGTTCGTTTGCCATATGCTCCTGCTCCAGCGCCAATGGATAGGGGGTATCCATGCCACAGACACGGGCTATGGGTGACTCTAAATAGAGGAAGCAACGATCCTGAATGGTCGCGGCGATCTCACCGGCAAAGCCACCGGTCAACGGCGCTTCATGGCTGATCAGCAATCGTCCCGTCTTTTCAACCGAGGCTGCAACCGTATCCACATCCCAAGGCAGTAGGGTACGCAGATCGATCAGCTCACAGCGGATCCCCTCCTGCTCCGCCTGTGTTATCGCCTTGCCCATCACCTCCAATTGCGCGCCCCAGCCAACCAAGGTGATATCCGTCCCCTCTTGCATCACCTCTGCCTGAGAGAGAGGCAACTCATAATCTTGCTCCGGCACCTCGCCCACAGACGCTCGATAGAGTCGCTTGGGCTCCAAAAAGATCACCGGGTTGTCGTCTCGGATCGACGCCAATAGCAGCCCTTTAGCTTGGTAAGGATCACGCGGCACCACCACCTTCAGGCCCGGCGTCTGAGTAAAGTACGCCTCCGGTGACTGCGAATGATAATGACCACCGGCGATCCCGCCCCCATAGGGCGTGCGGATGGTCAGCCCACCGACATTAAACTCATTGCCACTGCGGTAGCGGAATTTCGCCGTTTCATTGACGATCTGATCGAACGCCGGAAAGATGTAATCAGCAAATTGGATCTCGGCAACCGGCCGCATCCCTTGGGCCGCAAGGCCATTGGCAAAACCCACGATCCCCTGCTCAGTCAGCGGCGTGTTAAAACAGCGCGCTTTTCCATACTTGTCCTGCAACTTGGCAGTGGCGCGAAACACCCCACCGAATTGACCCACATCTTCACCAAACACCAAGACGCGTCCGTCATTGCCCATGGCCAGATCCAAGGCTTGGTTGATCGCTTGCAATAGGTTCATCTGCGCCATGCTCACACCTCCTTACCGGCGGTTTTGGGATAAGACTCCGGATATAATCGGACCTGTTGCTGCACCTGTTCAAGTTGCTGTTGCAGATGGGGGGGCACTTGATCATAAACGTCCGTCACCAAACTCCCAAGCGGCGGGGGCGCCACCTGCTCGGCGATCTTCAACTGGGCCAACACCTCCTGCCGATACTGGCCATACAGCGCCTCGTCCTGCGGCTCGTCCCACCAGCCTTGCTGCATCAACCACAATTTAAACCGACGCACCGGATCATGTTGCTGCCACTTCGCCTCCTCCTCTTTACTGCGATAGCCGCTGGGATCGTCCGAGCTGGAATGGGCGCCGAGGCGATAAGACATCGCCTCTATCAACACAGGGCAGTGCTGCCCAATCGCTATCTGACGTGCCAATTGCGTCGCAGCCAGCACCGCCAGCAGATCATTGCCATCCACCCGTATGGTCTTGATCCCATACGCCACGCCCCTTGGCGCAATACCGTCACCGGCATATTGCTCACTGGCGGGCGTCGAGATCGCATAGCCATTATTGCGGCAGAAGAAGATAACCGGCGAACCATGCACAGCCGCCATGTTCAATCCTGCGTGAAAGTCCCCCTCAGACGCCGCTCCTTCACCAAAGAAACACAAGGTACAGGCTGAGCGCCCCTCCAGCTTTTGGCCATAGGCATAGCCTGCGGCCTGCGGGATCTGCGTGCCGAGCGGCGAAGAGATGGTCATGTAGTTCAACGCGCGACTGCCATAGTGGACCGGCATCTGCCGACCCAAACCAAGATCTTGGCAATTGGAGAACATCTGATCCATAAACTGCGACGTGGTAAACCCTCGATAATGCAGCGCCGCCTGCTCCCGATACTGCGCCATGATCATATCGTCTTGTGATAGCGCGGCGGCAGCCCCCAAAACGGCAGCTTCTTCACCGGTGCAGGTCATATAGAAACTGATCCGCCCTTGTCGTTGCGCCGCGAGCATCCGCTCGTCCAGCACGCGGGTGAACACACAGCTATGGTAGATCTTCAGCGCCATCGCCTGGTCGAGCTCGGGCAGCTCAGCGTCAGAGTAGATGGTCCCATCGGCGTCCAAGATCTTCACCGTCGGAATGCTGAGGGTCTGTCCATCCAGTAGCCGAGCTTGATGCTGAACGCGACTGAATGCGGAATTATCTGTCATTGTTGCACTTCCTGTTGCCGATCCCGCCGGATCCGTCCGGGCAAGATCTGTCATGGTTGTCATGAAGCATCGACCAACAAGTTACCTTTACGTAAACGGCATAACAACAAAACAACCCAGCCCCGGCAGGCCGATCCGACCGAACGCTGTACAAGGGGATTTACAACGGCATGAGCTCACCTACTCAAAGGGCTGCTCATCGCCCACCGGCACCACCGTCAAGCACGCACGCTGGCCGAGCGCGACATGCGCATTGGGAAAGACGATCGCCTCAGTCTGCTCACCCACCCGATGCGCTAACTCCCCATCCTGCGCTAGTAGGGCTCCTGGCTTAAATTCGGTAAAGTTCGCGGTGTCATCGGCAAAATTGAGCCGAAAGGCCTCGCTGCGCTTGATGATGGTCTGAGCGACATCAAACACCGTGATCGGCGCCGGTGGCGACGACTCACTTTGCCGATGAGACAGCAAGGCCACCAACTCTTGCCGCAACGCTGCCAATCGACTTAAGTCATTCTGACCAAAGGGCCGAACCTTGCCCAACTCCACAGTAAAGGCATCGGCATCGAAGCGATCTGAACTGAAATAACTGAACGTGGTGGTGGGGGCATGGGACAACAGCGCAGTATCCACCCCGCATCGGGCCAAGAACGCCAATTGGCTGCGCTTCCAAGGGCGGCCATGCCGGAAGGGGTAGACCGCAAATTTCTCTCGGCGAGAATCGCGGATCGCGGTATGCAGATCATAATGGCAACGACGGCGATCGGGCTGAGCGAAGAATGCCTCGACCGTCTGCTCCAACAAAGCCGCCCGCATCGCTTCCTCGCCCTCATAGCGGCGATGCGCACCACAAAATAAGCGATTCATATTGAGCTTCAGCTCGCGCTGGCCCTGACACATGGCCGCGGGATTGCCAAACAGAACCAGCAACCGCTGCCGGCAGGAGAACTGCCCTTCAAGCAAAGCTGTAACCAACTCATTAAGCAGCTCTATGGGCGCTGTTTCATTGCCATGGACGCCGGCTGAGAGCACCACATCGTGCTCCGCCGGCGACGCCGGCTCGACCCACAAGATCCCCGGCCATTGCATGCTGACATGCGTCCCATCCGCCAGAGTATGGCTCAACCGCTGTGGCAGTGGTGCTGCCATCCGCTCACCCTGACTCAAAGTATGTTGCAACATGTCCGTGTCAAACACCCGTATCTCCATTACTTCATCGACATGCCGAACATTGTAACCAGGCGATAGCAAAGCTGTCACAGGAAACCGCTTGCCATCGATGGGGATCTCGCTTATTGTCAACGGACGTTTAGCCATCCAAACGTCCATAGAAGGCAGAGGGGTAATTCATGGCAATAGCAACATTAGGCGCAGGCTGCTTCTGGGGGGTTGAATACTTTCTACGCCAGATCCCGGGGATCACCACGGTGCGCTGCGGTTATATGGGCGGCACGTTAGACAATCCCAGCTACCCCCAAGTCAAACAAGGTGATACCGGGCATGCCGAAGTGGTGCAAGTGGAATACGACGAGGCCTACGTCAGTTTCGACGCCATCTTAGATCTGTTTTGGCAGCACCATAATCCCACCACGCGTGATCAACAAGGCGACGATCTCGGCAGCCAATACCGCAGCGTGGTGTTTTACCACGACGAAAGCCAGCAGCAACAAGCCCTGGCCTCTAAGGCTCGTCAGCAAGAGGAAGGCTACTGGCAAGGCAAAACCATCGTGACCGAGATCGTACCCGCGCAGATCTTCTGGCCGGCAGAGGAGTACCATCAGGACTACTTGGCCAAGAACGAACTGCCCAGCTGTCACCTCCCTTTTTATTAAACACCCAGGCAGAAAAAAGCCGGGCAATGCCCGGCCTGATCGTCAATAACGAACTGACGCATTATCGATCGCGCTTGCGGCGATTCTTTTGCTCTTCCTGGGCCAGTTTCAGGGCTTCCGCTTTGCGACGTGCCTCTTCCAACTCCGCCTTTTCGATCTCCGCCATCGCGGGCGTCTCTAGGGTGATCCCCCCCAAGGTGCCGTTACGCAACTCATTGACCAAGATGGTGCCGAACTTGGCGTAGTCCACTTGATTGCCGGAGCGCATACAGCCGCGCTTACGCCCGGCCGCTTCCATAAACTGCCAGTCTTCTGCCGGCAACTCATCCAGCTTGTAGCGCTCCATCAAGCGCTCAGGGTACGCACCCATCAGATATTCCGAGACGTAACTGCCCAGATCCTCATAGTCCACAACCGTATCCCGAACGGCCGCGATCGCCGCTAAGCGGTAACCAAAGTGCTCATTTTCTAGTTTTGGCCACAACATGCCCGGGGTGTCATATAGCATGATCCCCTGCTCCAGCTTGATCCGCTGCTGCGCCTTGGTAACCGCCGGCTCATTCCCGGTCTTCGCCACGATCCGCTTTGCCAGGGTGTTGATCAAAGTGGATTTGCCAACGTTCGGGATCCCCATGATCATCGCCTTGATCTGCTTGTCCTGACCCACCTTATGCGGCACTAACTTATGACACAACTCGGTGATCTTATGGGTGTGACTGGCCTTGTCGGTATCCAATGCCAAGGTCTTCACGCCCTGCTCCTGCTCGAGGTAGGCCATCCATTTGGCCGTCATCTGAGCATCCGCCAGATCCGCTTTATTGAGGATCTTAATCACCGGTTTATCGCGGCGCAGTTGAGCCACCATCGGATTCTCACTGCTGTATGGGATCCGGGCATCGAGCACCTCGATGATCACGTCCATCTGCGGCATGACCTCTTTGATCTCACGCCGCGCCTTATTCATATGGCCGGGGAACCATTGGATAGCCATCGTAAACTCTCTTGAAAACACTGGGATCCGCGCAGTCTAACGCCATTGGGGTAAAAGATCATGGTCGATCTGCCGATCCACACCAAAGCCGACCCTAAGCATGGCAGAAACGCGCCACTCAGCCGCGCGGTTGTGCCCCCTCATCTAAGCGCCCCTGGGCCAGGACCAAGCCATCGATCAAAGCATTGCGCAGTGATCTCGGATCGATGATCTCATCAAACGCTAAGGTATCCGCCGCGCTCCAAGCCGCTTGCTGCTCCCTCTGCGCCATCCTAGCCGCGGCTTCTGAGTCCATGCCTGCCGCCTCACTCCCCCCCTGACTCGGTAAGCCTCCAAAGCTCAGACCGGGAAAAGCCAGCGTCATCGTCTGTTGATCAAAAGGGTTCATCCCCATCACCGAACTGCCAAAGCCGTAGGCTTTGCGCAGCGTCACGTGCAGCTTGGCAGCACGCAGACGCGACTGCGCCAAATACATCTGACCGGCCGCCGCCAGTGTGCCCTCACGCTCCGCCGCACTGCCGGGTAACACCCCCGGATTATCCGCCAGAAACAGCACCGGCAGATGAAAGTCCGCCGCCAACTCGAGGAAATAAGCCGCTTTTGTCGCGGCCGCTTTGTTGATCGTGCCCGCCATTACCATGGGCTGGTTAGCGACAATCAAGATCGACTGGCCCGCGAGGCGCGCCAGCGCCAACACCATGGACCGGCCATATTCCGGCTGCAATTCAAAGTACCTGCCATCATCCACCAGGGCTTGGATCACGGCCCTGATCTCATAGGGTTGGTTATTATCACGGGGCACCAGAGTAAAGATCTCCGCCAAGGCACGCTTGCCTTCATCGCCCCCACCCACGCGTCGTTGAGGACGCTGCCACGCGTTCTGCGGCAGATAGTGGAGGAACTGACGTACTGCAGCAACCGCCTGAGACTCATCGGCCACCCGATTGTGGCCTACCCCCGAGTGACGGGTATGGATCGACGCCCCACCCAGCGCTTCAGCGCTGATCTGCTCACCCAGCGCCTTCGCCACCAGCGGCGGACCAGCCGCAAACAGCGAGCTGCCCTCAACCATGATCACCAGATCCAGCAACACACCGGATAAGGCACCATGACCGGCCGATGGCCCCATCACCACCGCCACCGTTGGCACCTTCCCCTTGAGCTGCGCCAGCAGTTGCAGATCGTTTGGCGCATAAGGGTGACGTTGCAAGCTGTTGCTGGCGCGCTCACCGGCCCCCTCTAACAGCAAGATCAACGGACAGCGCTCTTGCAGAGCCAACTGAGCCAAACGAAGTCGCTTAGCGTGCGCGCCAAAGCCGATCGAGCCGCCCTGAACGGTAAAGTCTTCTGCGCCGATCAACACAGGCCTGCCATCGAGCAGAGCAAAACCGGTGACGATGCCATCCGCCGGCGCGATCGGTTGCTCAACCCGCTCAATGCCTCCAACCAGCGTGCCAAACTCACGAAACGAGTCGGGATCTACCAAGCGTTCGAGCCGTTGTCGTGCATCGCCGCGGCCCTGTCGCCGCTGCTTGGTGAGCTTACACTCCCCTCCCATCGCTAATGCCATCGTACGTCGCGCCGACCAATCGGCCATGGTTTGCTGCCATGCGGCGGGGATCCCCTTGTCGTCCATGAGCGCTTCCTTATATTGAATGGCCAAACAATAAAAAAACGTAAAGAAGTTGTCAAACAAAAACCTTGTCCGCTTCAATAAAATGCTGATTTATTTTTCCAGATCAATAAAATAGGCGAAGATCAGTTTTAACAGAAGGGGGCACCATGCCAAAGGTTGTTGATCATGACGCGCGCCGGCAGATCCTCGCAGCGACGGCAGCCAATGTCATCGCTCAGCGGGGCTTGGAAAATACCACACTCAAGGACGTCGCCGCCGAAGCAGGTTTCACGCCGGGGTTGGTGGGTCACTACTTTGACAGCAAAGATCAGCTGATGCGGGCGGCCTTGTCCCATGTCGACCAAAGATCCGCCGAGCGCTTTGCCTTATTACGTAATCGCTCTTTGCGCCGAGCCTTAGAGGCGATCCTGCCTTTGGACCACTCTCGCCGAGAAGAGTGGTGGGTACGGATCTCATTTTGGGGCCGCACCATGGTCCAGCCTAAATTAAAGAACGAGCTGGCTCAATCCATGGTCTATGCACAAGACACGCTGGAGTACATCATCAATGAACAAAAGGAGCAAGGCCACTTACGGCCAGATCTCGACGCCACCGTGGCGGCCGAAGCCATGCTTAACCTCCTGATGGGGATGAGCTTGCGGATCTTGTTTGATCCCAAGCTGTACACGCGCAAGAAGGTAATGCAGACGCTGGATGATTATGTCAACGATCTGGCCAGAGAGCCCTCAGCGGATGAGGATAAGTCCTCAGCAGATGAGGATAACTCCTCAGCGGAACCAGGCTCAGCCCCCCTCTAACCCCAGACTCTTTAAGTGGGCAAACGGTATCCCTCAGCGGTGTTCTCACCAACCACGGCAGGCTGAAAACCGGCGCGAGTCGCCATGTGTCTGCCGATAACACTCTCACTGAAGAAGCACACCGGATCTGTGCTATCGCTGTGTTGCTGAAAATAATGACTCCAAGCGCGCAGCATCTCATTGCCATAGCCTTGCCTGCGATAACTGGGGCAGACCGCCAACATAACCCACGGCCGGCCGTCGCTATCGGGCCAAAGCGCCAACACCCCGACCGCTTCGCCTAAGGCATCAAATCCCGCCAGCAGGTAGCGGCCGGACTGAGCGCTTTCGATCAGTCGAGTCAGCCCCAGATCATGCGCATCCGTTGATAACCCCAACCGATGAAATGCCGGTGCCACATCCGCATCTGCCAGCAGCTCCAGCAGCCAGCCGACATCCTCTAACGCGCAAGAGCGCAGGGTTAATCGCGGAGAACTAAAATAGACAATAAGCTCGTTCATTGAGGTCGGTACTCCAAACCTTAAACCGTCCATCATTCATGCAACGGACATATAATTATGCATTTACATTATACTTCTAACGACGAGGAGGCAAACGCAGCCTGATTGAACGCTCGCGCTAATAGCGCAAGCTATCACTGCCATAAAGCCTCGCCTGACAAAGACACTTCTCAGCCATCGAACACCAGTCGAGAACCGTGCTTCACTGGCAAAAAATCAACCTAATGCTCTGACCTATCCACGTGGTCCGGCCCTCCTATGGACTGGGTGAACAGAGCGCAGCACGCCATCACGGGAGCGCCGAGCGAAAGCCGCGCGCTGTCAATGGAGCCGACCAACTGCCACCTTTTAGCCGAAATGGCGGCAAACTCGCCAACCGAAGAGCAAGCCCAATCTCTGCTTTGCAAACATCTGGTACACTGGTGTTTTACTCTCGATCCCAGGCACATCATGAAACAAGAGCAAACCCTGTTATGGCATGACTATGAAACATGGGGCGCCGATCCCTCGACGGATAGGCCCGCTCAATTTGCCGGGATCCGCACCGATCTTGAGCTCAACATCATTGAAGAGCCGGTCGAGTATTACTGTCAGTTACCCACCGACTACTTGCCACAACCTGAGGCGATCTTCGTCACGGGGATCACGCCACAAAAAGCCAATCGCCTCGGTTTGGTCGAAGCCGAGTTCATTGCCAAGGTGCACGAACAGATGGCGCGCCCCGGTACCTGTACCGTCGGCTATAACTCCATCCGTTTTGATGATGAAGTGACCCGCTATTCCTTATACCGCAACTTCTTCGAGCCCTATGGCCGCGAGTGGCAAAACGGCAACAGTCGCTGGGACATCATTGATCTGGCCCGAGCCTGCTACGCCCTGCGCCCTGACGGGATCGTCTGGCCTGAGCGTGAACCCGGTGTGCCCAGCTTCAAGCTGGAACATCTCACCGCCGCCAACGGCATCGGCCATGACAGCGCGCACGACGCCGTCTCCGATGTCAAAGCCACCATCGCGTTCGCCAAGCTGTTAAAAGAGAAACAGCCCAAGCTGTATCAATGGTACTTTTCGCTGCGCCGGAAGCAGGCGGTTGCCCAACAGATCGACATCCTGGCCCTCAAACCGCTGCTGCACGTCAGCTCCCGCTTTGCCGCGGCGCAAGGCTGTGCCGCCCTCGTGCTGCCGATGGCCTGGCACCCGGACAACAAAAATGCGGTGGCGTGTGTCGATTTGACCCAAGATCCCACCCCGTTACTGGAGTGGGACATCGCCACCTTGCGCAGCAAACTCTACCTCAAGGCCAGTGAGCGACCAGAAGGCGAACCGCGTGTGCCGGTAAAATTGGTTCACCTCAACCGCAGCCCATTTGTTGCGCCAGCCAGCACGCTCGATGATGGCAATGCCGAGCGACTCGGCCTCGATAAACCTCTCTGTCGCGAGCACTTTCGTCTTCTCAAACAGCATCATAAGATCGTTCGGGAAAAGCTCCACGGCCTGTTTACCGACTCGGCACCACCACAGACGGCGGAACGCCAAGTCGAGCAGCAACTTTACGATGGCTTCTTTAGCGAGGCTGACCGGGCTCAGATCGAGCTGGTGCGAACCACGCCAGCCGAGCATCTGGCCGCGCTGACACCCGAGTTCACGGATCCCCGTTTAGCGCCACTGCTGTTCCATTATCGTGCCCGAAACTATCCACAGACCCTGTCAGAAGGGGAGCAGCTCAAATGGCGCGAGCACTGCCAGGCCACGCTGGACAACCCCGAATACCTGTACAAGCTGGAGCAGTTATTTGAGCAGCACAGCAGCGATGAAACCCGGCTCCGCCTGTTGACCGCTCTGGGCCACTACCTTCAGAGCCTGTAACAGAGCGGTCGGCCCGTGAACCGGCGCACATCAAGACAACAGTTAAAAAACTACACTAGAACCGAATTCAGATCGGACCACTGAACTATGAAGATTGACACCCAAAGCTTGATCGCAGATCTACCGGATACGCTGGCAAAATGGTTTGCTCAGCGCCTACGACGCCCGTTTGTTGGCCAACTCTCAGCCGACGAGCGCGTGCAGCTGGAGCAACACAGCGGATTAAGCGGCGAAGCATTGGCCCTGGCGTTGTTACCGATGGCGGCAACACTTTCGATTGCCCCGGTATCGCACTTCAAGGTCGGCGCCATCGCCATTGGCCGCTCTGGCGCGCTCTACCTGGGTGCCAACCTGGAATTGCAGGGTCAAACCCTGTTCCATTCGGTCCACGGCGAACAGTCCGCCATCAGCAATGCCTGGCTGGCCGGAGAAACCGGACTCGAAGCCATGGTGATCAATGCCTCGCCCTGTGGCCACTGTCGCCAGTTTATGAATGAGCTGCAGTATGCGGATCAATTAAAGGTTGTCCTACCAGAGCAGGGCAGCCAAAGCCTGTCGCATTACCTGCCCTATGCCTTCGGCCCAACCGATCTGGGGATCGACACCGGCCTGATGGCAACACAGCAACATCAGCTGACGTGCGCACACACCGATCCGGTCATTCAGTTGGCATTGCAGCACGCCAACGCCAGCTATGCCCCCTATTCCGGCAGCCCATCCGCCGTTGTGTTGCAAACCGATGCCGGGCAATGCTTCGCTGGACGTTACGCTGAGAACGCCGCCTTCAATCCAAGCCTGCCCCCCATGCAGATGGCACTGAGCGCGATGGCGCTGGCACAGATCCCATTCAGTGCGATCCGCCGCGCCGTGCTGCTGCAGTCAGCCCAGGGCCAGATAGATCAACGCCACAGCGCCGCCGGCGCGCTGGCCACCGTCAGTGATATCGGGTTGGAAACGATCCTCGTCGAGTAAGGCGCCACGGATCCAAAAAAACACCGCCCGTTGGCGGTGTTTTATTTTGGGGCTTTGTCCTAATCGCGAAAACGGGCCATCAGTGACGAGGTGTCCCAACGTGCGCCCCCTTGCTTTTGAACCTCCTGATAGAACTGATCCACCAGAGCGGTCAACGGCAAAGGCGAGCCGTTGCGCCGCGCCTCATTCAGGGCGATGGCCAGATCTTTGCGCATCCAATCGACCGCAAAACCAAAGTCATACTCACCTTTGAGCATGGTATGGGAGCGGTTGTCCATCTGCCAGGATTGGGCGGCACCTTTGCTGATCACCTCCACCACCTTCTCCCCATCGAGCCCAGCCTGCTGGGCAAAATTCAGCCCTTCGGCCAACCCCTGGACCACCCCGGCGATGCAGATCTGATTAACCATCTTGCACAGTTGGCCACTGCCCACTGGGCCAAGCTGCACGGCCGAGCGAGCAAACGCCTCGATCATCGGCATCACGCGCTCGACCACCTCGGGCTCGCCCCCCATCATCACCGTCAGCAGGCCATTCTCTGCACCAGCCTGACCACCGGACACCGGTGCATCAACAAAATGCTTGCCCTGCTCGGCAGCGAGCGCGGCCAACTCACGCGCGACATCGGCGGACGCCGTTGTATGATCGACCAACACGGCTCCGGCCGCCATGCCACTCAGTGCGCCATTGGCACCAGATACCACCGCCCGGAGATCGTCGTCATTGCCGACACACACAAACACCGCATCGGCGCCTTTGGCCGCCTCAGCCGGCGAATCTGCGCGTCGACCACCATACTGCGCCACCCATTGATCCGCCTTTCGGGTCGTGCGGTTATAAACACAGATCTCGTGACCGGCGTTTTTCAGGTGACCGGCCATGGGGTAACCCATCACACCAAGGCCGATAAAGGCAACCTTACTCATGTGTCTTTCCTTTTAACGTCAGAGGGTTGCCATTGTTGACCAAACCGATCGAGAAAACTAGGGACGCCAGCTCATGTCGGCGCCATCGACAACAAATTGCTGCTGCAACGGCGGACGCAGTGGATCGGCAAACCAGAGCTCCAGCCGCACCGACGCCACGGTCGGCGCCACTCGGACGGTGGCCGAGAAAGGCGAGCCTTGCAGCGCGCCCACGGCCAGCGGCGCGCTGCGATCGATCCCGCCCTCATCATCCTGACTCAAGATCCACACCGTCCCAGCCTCACCAAACTCAACATCCACCTGAAATACGCGATCTTCATTAAAGCGCAGCGCCGAGCTGGCGTTCAGATCGGCCGTGGTGCCCTGCGGCTCAGCTTCCTCCTGCTCCTCTTGCCCCTCTTCCTCTTCATCAGCAACGGCTTCCGGAGCCGGCGCGGGCGCAGGTGGCGACGGACTGTCCGAACCACCGCCTCCGCCGCAGCCGACCAAGAGCAGCAACACCCCCGCAATGACAACGCCATAGTTAACAGACATGATGATCTCCCCTATTCAAATAGCTGGTCAGTGTTGGCTTTCGAGCGCAGATACCAGTCCTGCTGGGCCGAGCCATCGGATAAAATGTACTGCTCAAACTGCGGATAGGCGTGCAGCAGGTCAACCCCAGAGGCAGGCCAATGCCAACTCTGTGTCAGCAACATCGCCCAAGGCAGGTTGTTGTCGTTTCGATACGTGCTCGCCCCTGGCACAGTGCGATCCGCCTCGGTACCAAACAAACCGACATCCGCCGCCTCCGTGGGGGGGTGATCGGCCAGATGGATCTCAAGCCCGCGCCCCGGTGGCTGGTCGAACCCCTGACGGTAAGTACCCGGTGTGGCAAACAAAAACGGATTGTAAGGCATCGCTGGAAATCCACTGCCAGAGGTGCCACTGACAAAGGGGATGGTCAGCTCAAATTGATATTGCAGCCCATCATCACAGCCCTTATCGGTACGATAGTAGCGACACGATTTTGAGATCACCGACTGGGCGTCATCAAAGATCCGCACGATCGCATCCGTTCTTCCTGGCTCGAGCTGGCCGGACGCGAGCCGATCAACCCCGTTGATCCGCATCTTCAATCGCGTCACATCCACCGCGCCCGCAGACACGCCAGGCAAGTGAAACGCAAACCCATTGTGGTAATCGGCGCCATTGGCCACCAGCGTGCCTTGCACATCAATGCGGACGATCTCACCGCTGCTGCGCACTTCCGTAGTGCGGATCGCCACCACCAGATCATTCATGTCAAAATCCGCCTGCCGCGGCCAATGATCCTCGAACGCCAAGGTCGCCCACGTATTAGCTGAGGGGTAATAGGTGTAGGTGAGCGGGATCACCGACAGCTCTATCGCCTGATCCTCCACCTCACCGTCGGCCGCGCCGCCCATAGGACCGATCCCGGCGGCGCTGCTCAGTCGAAAGCGCGCATAACTGCTGCCTTCAGATACCCCATCCGGCACCCGCACCAACAAGCGGTGCTCGCCCGGATCAAGATAACGATCAGCGATGGCCCATTCATCGTCCGTCTCAAACTGGCCATTACGGTCCCAATCAAAGAAGCCCTGCAGATAACCGCCAGTGCCACTGACGGTCACGATAAGCAGTGCATCTTGGCCACTTTGCAGCCCCGTCATCACCACCACGCCATCTTCATCATCACTCTGCGTGCTGTCATCGCTAAAGGGGGCCTGTAGACCGTCGTTGTCAGCATCCACAGAGGCGCCAAGCACAGGGCCGCCACTGAGCAAGGCGTGACGGGCTCCATTGCTCGCCAATGTGGTGCCATAGCTGTCCGGCGCGTCGCCGAAGTCGGTATTGCTGGCCACGATAGGAGCACTGGCACAGCGGGCGCCGTCATTTTGACCGGACGAGGGGCCATAGGCGAACAGCGTGGCGCCATTGGCAATGTTGGCGGGATCACGCAAGTCCAGCCGAAAGATCTGACCATCCTGATTGCGCGAGACATAGAAAAAACCGGACTTTTCGAAATAGCCAGCGCCAAAAGTGCCAGTGATCCCCGCATCGGCGACCACCGTCGCGCTGCCGTCGCTGGTATCGATCCGATGCAGCAAGCCGCTGCTGTTATCCAGGGCATAGAGGTTGCCATCGCCCGGATGGAAGGCAAAGTCCGTCAGGTTCAAACTCAAGTCGGCCCCGACGATCTCGCTGGCTTGCATCGCATCGGGCCCAACCAGCGGAATGGCAAATAAGCCGGTGTTCTTCTTGTAGACCCAGTACGTACTGTCAGCCACATCCCCAACGAAAAAATGCACCCCCTGAGGCAGCCCGGTCACCCCTTGCGCAGTCGCCTGAAAGTCACTGTCGATCTGAACCACATCCTTCAGATCCTTACTGAAGCCATAGATATAGCGCTCGGACTCATCAAAACCGACCGCATTAACGGTGCCAGAGATCCCCGTACTGCCGGCAAGCAGATCCGCTTTGCCGGTGACCAGATCGACCCCGTACACCACCGTCGTGGGATCCTGAAAAAGAAACGCTTCGGTCGGGCATTGATCAAATGGCGCAGCCCATAGTGATATCGGGATAAAACTGAGTAGTGCCGCTGATATCCGCATAGCAAGGTTCCCTAAGTGAACAAGTAATCGTTCACATCAAGAGCCGTGCCACTTTTTAGATGACTGATTTCTATATATATATTCGGGCCAAGCGCCAGCCCACTTTGCAAATTGCAAAAAAAACGCCACTCCGAAGAGTGGCGCTGTCCGTGTCTGGTCTATCAGGCGCGTTTGAACAGCAAGGAGCCGTTGGTGCCGCCAAAACCAAAGGAGTTACACAGGGCGTAATCCAACGCCACCTTACGCGCACCTTCGGTATTAAAGTCCAGATCGCACCCGTCACTTGGATTTTCCAAGTTAATGGTGGGTGGCACTTCTTGGTTATGCAGAGCCAAGATGGTGAAGATCGCCTCCACCGAACCCGCCGCCCCTAACAGGTGACCGGTCATCGACTTGGTCGAACCCATGATCAACTGATACGCATGCTCGCCGAACAGGCCTTTCACCCCGTTCACCTCAGCAATGTCACCGGCTGGCGTGGAGGTGCCGTGGGCATTGATGTAACCCACGGCTTCTGGCGCGATCCCTGCGTCGTCAATCGCATTGCGCATCGCAGCAGCACCGCCACGGCCATCTTCTGGTGGCGACGTCATATGGTGCGCATCGCCACTCATACCAAAGCCAGACAACTCGGCGTAGATCTTCGCACCGCGTGCCTTAGCATGCTCGTACTCTTCCAGTACCACCATGCCGGCACCATCACCGATCACAAAGCCATCCCGATCCTTATCCCAAGGACGAGACGCCTTCTGAGGATCGTCATTGCGAGTCGAGAGTGCCTTGGCCGAAGCGAAACCACCGACACCCAGTGCGGTCGTCGCCATCTCTGAGCCACCGGCGATCATCACATCCGCATCGCCATAGGCGATCATCCGTGCGGCGTGGCCAATGTTGTGCACACCTGTGGTACAGGCCGTGGTGATCGCAATGTTTGGCCCGGTAAAGCCGTACATGATGGACAGGTGACCCGCCACCATGTTGATGATGGTGGACGGGATAAAGAATGGCGAGATCCGGCGGGGACCGGACTTTTGATACTGAGCGTAGTTCGCTTCGATCAAAGGCAGACCGCCAATCCCTGCACCGATGGCAGCGCCCACTCGATGGGCATTGCCGTCATTGATCTCCAAGCCCGAATCTTTCAGCGCCTGGATAGAAGCCGCCAGACCGTACTGGATGAACAGATCCATCTTTCGGGCTTCTTTCTTCGGCAGGTAAGCTTCGACGTCGAAATCCTTAACCGAGCCAGAAAAGCGCACAGCAAACTCGCTGGCATCAAAATGGGTGATCGGCGCGATGCCGCTTTGACCCGCCAGCAGGTTATTCCAGGTGGTTTCTACATCATTACCGACTGGGGTAACCGCCCCAAGTCCGGTAACAACGATGCGACGTTTGCTCATAGCATCCTCCGACAAAAACAAAAACAGGCGGCCAAGGCCACCTGTTTATAAAATACTGTGGACTAACGACTTACTGGTTAGCCTGAACGTAATCGATCGCAGCCTGAACGGTGGTGATCTTTTCCGCTTCTTCGTCTGGGATCTCAGTGTCGAACTCTTCTTCCAGAGCCATTACCAGCTCAACGGTGTCCAGGGAGTCGGCACCTAGGTCATCTACAAAAGAAGCTTCAGCTTTAACGTCGTCTTCCTTCACGCCCAGCTGTTCGATGATGATCTTCTTTACGCGTTCTTCGATGTTGCTCATGATTTTTACTTTCCTGTTCAAGTACGCAGATGCGTCGATTTGCGATTAGTTTATTCGATTCCAATGACAATGCAAGCATTTAGCATCGTGGTCAAACCACGAAAATGTTGTCATATTCGCCACTTATCGACTCAGTTTCACCGAGGTTGGCCGCAAGATGGCTTACGCCATCACCATGCCACCATTTACGTGTAATGTTTCACCCGTGATGTAACCTGCTCGGTCAGATGCCAGGAACAAAACCGCATCGGCGATCTCCTGTGCTTGGCCTAATCGGCCAGCAGGTACTTGTCCCATGATACCGGCTTTCTGATCGTCGGTCAGTTCATCGGTCATATCAGTTTGAATGAAACCGGGCGCCACTGCATTGACCGTGATCCCACGGCTGGCCACTTCTTTAGCCAACGACTTGGTAAAGCCCAATAAACCGGCTTTCGCTGCCGCGTAATTGGCCTGACCTGGGTTGCCCATGGTGCCAACAACCGAGCCAATGTTGATGATGCGGCCATGACGCTTCTTCATCATGGCACGCAGCACGGCCTTTGATGTCCGGAAGACTGAGGTCAGGTTGGTATCGATGATATCGCCCCACTCATCTTCCTTCATCCGCATCATCAGATTGTCACGGGTGATCCCAGCGTTATTAACCAAAACATCAATATCGCCGTACTGCGCTTTGATCTCGGCAAACAGCGCATCGACCGAGGCTTGCTCGGTGACATTCAACACCAGTCCGGTGCCGTTTTCACCCAAATATTGCGCGATCGCAGCCGCGCCACGCTCACTGGTGGCGGTACCAATCACCTTGGCACCCGCTGCAACCAACTGCTCAGCAATCGCACGGCCAATACCACGACTGGCACCGGTCACCAGTGCCACCTTACCGGTTAGATCCAGGGCTACGCCCATATCCTTCTCTCCCTTTGTTACAAAGACTGCAGATCGGCAGGACTGTTCAATGCTGCCGCAGTCAAAGTTTTATTGATCCGTTTGGTCAAGCCAGTCAGCACTTTGCCAGGACCGCACTCGCGTAAATTCTCGACCCCTTGCGCCGCCATGGCTTCCACGGTTTCCGTCCAGCGCACCGGGCAGAACAACTGTCGCACCAAGGCGTCTTTGATCGCTTCGCCAGTTTCGGCCTTTGCCACATCCACGTTATTGATCACCGCGATCGTCGGCGTCTTAAATTCGATGCTCTGCAGGGCAACCGCGAGCTTCTCCGCGGCAGGCTTCATCAACGCACAGTGGGACGGCACGCTCACCGGCAGAGGCAGGGCACGTTTGGCTCCAGCTTCTTTACAGGCTGCACCTGCGCGCGCGACGGCCTCGGCATGACCGGCGATCACAACCTGACCCGGGCTGTTAAAGTTGACCGGCGAAACCACTTGCTCACCAGCACTCTCGGCACACGCCGCAGCGATCGCATCGTCGTCCAAACCAATGATGGCAGACATGGCGCCAACGCCCGCAGGCACCGCTTCCTGCATCAGCTGACCACGCAACGCGACCAACTTAACGGCCTCTTTAAAGTCAATGACATCAGCGCAGACCAGTGCGGAATACTCACCCAAGCTGTGACCGGCCAATACCGCAGGCTGCTCGCCACCGGCTTCGCCATAGGCACGCCAGATCGCCACCGAAGCCGTCAACAGGGCCGGCTGAGTATTATGGGTCTGGTTGAGCACGTCGGCCGGGCCCGCTTGCACCATCTGCCACAAGTCAAATCCAAGTGCCTCGGAGGCCTCAGCGAAGGTGGCTTGTACCACGGGGTATTCGGCGGCCAATTCCGCTAACATGCCGACGGCTTGGCTGCCCTGACCTGGAAAAACAAACGCTGTGTTACTCATATTCTTATTCCTTGAAACGGAAGACTTAGTACTTAACGACCGCTGCGCCCCAGGCGAAACCGGCGCCAAACGCCTCTAGCAGCAGCGTCTGACCACGTTGGATCCGGCCATCACGCACGGCCATATCCAAGGCGATCGGCACAGAAGCTGCGGACGTATTGCCGTGCTTCTCTAACGTCACCACCACCTGATCCATCGACATGCTGAGCTTTTTCGCGGTCGCTTTCAAAATGCGGAAGTTCGCGTTATGCGGCACCAGCCAGTCAATATCGCTCTTTTGCATATTGTTGGCCTCCAGCGACTCCACCACCACCTGTGACAGGCGCGTTACTGCCTGACGAAAGACCTCATTGCCTTTCATGATCAGATAATCGTTGTCAGACTGCACCGGATCTTTGCTGCGGCTGGCGTGCGGGGTCTTCAGCAGCTCCCCTTGGCGTCCATCGGAGTGTATGTGGGTGGACAATATCCCCGGCTCATCGCTGGCCCCAACCACCGCCGCGCCGGCACCATCGCCAAACAGGATGATGGTGGTGCGATCCTCAGGATCGCATTGACGTGACAGCGCATCGGCACCGATCACCAGGATCTTGCGACACTGACCCGTTTTAATAAACTGGTCTGCCACCGACAGCGCAAAGATAAATCCGCTACACGCAGCGGACACATCAAAGGCCGGACAACCGACGCTACCGAGCAGCGCCTGAATGTCACAGGCGGCCGATGGGAATGCATTGTCTGCACTGGTGGTACCGCAGATGATCATGTCCAATTCCGATGCGTCCACACCGGCGGCCTCCAAGGCCTTTAAGGCAGCTTGGTGCCCCATGGTGCTGACCGATTCATCCGCACCGGCAATGCGACGCTCCCGGATCCCAGTACGTTCCAGGATCCATTCATCGCTGGTATCCACCATGCGCTCGAGATCGGCGTTAGTACGCACCTGGGCAGGCAGAAAGCTGCCGGTGCCCAAAATTTTTGTATGCATAGAAGACTTAAGATTTATCCAGTAATACCGACTCGAGTCGGTCTTTGATCCGGCCCGGCACCTGCCGCTCCACTTCCACCATCGCCTCTTCAAGGGCACGGAGGAACGCAGCTTGATCGGCGTTGCCGTGGCTCTTTACCACGATACCGCGCAATCCTAACAGACTGGCACCATTATACTGGTCGGGGTTCATTCGTTGATTAAGCCGGCGTAAGCGCCCTTTCAACAACCAGCCTAGCAATCGGGCCAATAGATTGCCCTCGATCCCCTGCTTGAGTTGCTGAATAAGTAAGTGGGCGATCCCTTCCGAGGCTTTCAAGGTGACGTTTCCGACAAAGCCATCACAGACGATCACGTCGACGGCGCCGGAGAAGATCCCATCCCCTTCGATAAAGCCACGATAGTTAAGCTGGGGGCACGCTTGCAGCAACTGCGCCGCCTGCTGTACCTGATCATTGCCTTTGATCTCTTCCGAGCCAACGTTCAACAGCGCCAATCGAGGCATCCGCCGCTGGCCAACACACTCTGCTAAGACGGAGCCCATCACGGCAAACTGAAATAGGGTTTCTGAATCGCACACCACATTGGCGCCCAGATCCAGCAAATAGACAGGTTGGTCAGAGAGGGTGGGCAGGGTCGCAACTAAGGCTGGGCGATCGATGCCAGGCAGTGTACGGATCACCACCTTCGCCATGGCCATCAGCGCTCCGGTGTTTCCGGCACTGACACAGGCGTCCGCCTGGCCATCACGGACCAGATCGAGGGCAAGTCGCATTGAGCTTTGCCTGCGAGTGCGCAACGCCTGAATGGGCCGTTCCGTCATCGGCACGACCTGCTCAGCATGCAACAGCTGCAAGCGGGGGGATTCGGTTGCGTTATGGCGGCGAAGTTGCTCACCAATAGCGATGCGATCGCCGACCAGAATAAGATTTAGGTGGGGATAATGCGACAGTGCCTGCAAAGCTGCAGGCACTGTAACATGGGGGCCGTGATCGCCCCCCATTGCATCTAACGCAAGGGTTAGACTGGACAAGCTGGCAGCAACCTTACAGGCTGATTACCTTCTTGCCACGGTAGAAACCGTCAGCAGTAACGTGGTGACGCAAGTGCTTCTCACCGGAAGTTGCATCAACAGACAGTTGTACGTTGGTCAGTGCATCGTGAGAACGACGCATGCCGCGACGTGAACGGGTTACTTTGCTTTTCTGTACGGCCATGGCCCCAATCTCCTAGTTTAATTTCGCTTAAGAGTTTCTAACACCGCGAACGGGTTCTTCGGACGCTCATCAGCAGGCTCTGGTGTCTTAATTTCCCCCACCACAATATCTCGTGATGCCACCTTACAGTCGTCGTTATCGTGACCAGGCACGATAGGAAACGCCAGTAAGATCTCATCTTCGATCAACTGTTGTAGGAACACCTCACCATTTTCGTCGAGTTCGACTGGCTCATAAGCGTCCGGGAGCTCATCTATCTGTGAATCATCAGTCACAGGGCTGAATGCGAATTCGACCGCCACGGGGTGCTGATAGTTTTCCATACAACGTTGACATGTCAGAGTGAGCTCCGTCACAGCCTTCCCCTTGAGGTAGACTATCCCCTGAACATCGACGCCGCATTCCACGGAAACATCAACATCTCTGCAATCGCCGGCGCTGACTCCATTGACACGTGACAACACCTTAGCCGGAAGGGTTCCTTCATAGCTAGTTTGGCGCTGAGCGCATCGGGCTGGGTTCAGCGTAACCGGAATTCGTACTTTCTGCATAGGCCGGGCATATTATAGATAGTGGTTTAGGGAGTCAAAACAATTTTAGCCCCTAAAGCCCCCGGCTGACGCCGGTTTCTATCTCTATGTCCAACCGAGCCGAAACGATCCACAGGACGGGGCTTTTTACGTCTTTGCCTTGGTGCTGTCAATGTGCTTTGGTAACCTTTGCAGCCAGTATCAACCGATTCTTTTTATTACTATGCACAAGCAACTGGTTTTAAGCTCCACCTCCCCCTTTCGACGCGAGATCTTAACCAAACTGGGTCTCCCGTTTGACTGCGACAAACCCGAAGTGGATGAAACCCCATTGGCGGACGAAAAAGCACCACAACTGGTTGAGCGACTGGCCGAAGCGAAGGCACGCGCCGTCGCCCAGCGGCATACGGATGCGCTGATCATCGGCTCAGATCAGGTCGCGGTGATCGACGGCCAGATCCTCGGCAAGCCCGGTGATCACGACAACGCCGTCAAACAGCTCCAGGCCGCCAGTGGCAAAAAGGTCACCTTTTATACCGGTCTGAGCCTGGTCAACAGTGCCAGCGGCGCCGCACAGACCCGGGTCGAACCGTTTCATGTGCATTTCAAACAGCTCACCGACGCACAGATCCATGGCTATCTGCGCGCAGAAACTCCCTACAACTGCGCAGGCAGCTTCAAAAGTGAAGGTTTGGGGATCATGCTGTTTGAGCGGTTGGAAGGCCGCGATCCCAACACCTTGGTCGGTTTGCCATTGATCGCCCTTGGTGAGATGTTAGCCAATGAGGGGTTAAACGTACTGTTACAGCAAGAATAGAGGGCAATACCGATGGCACAACGGTTTCACAGCTACCATGACTTCTACCGTTATTACCTGCTTGAACATCAAGATCCCCGTTGTCGCCGTTTACATTACCTTGGTTCGCTGCTGGTGCTCGGTTTGGTATTGGATATGAGCCTGCGCGGTGATTGGCAGCACTGGTGGTGGCTGCCCCTTGCAGGCTATGGTTGTGCTTGGTTAGGCCACTTCCTGTTTGAGCGCAACCGGCCGGCCACGCTGCGATACCCATTCTATAGCTTTGTCAGTGACTGGATCATGCTTAAGGACTGGCTGACGAACCAGCTTGATCACAAGCTCACACAGGCTAAAGCCAACGCAGCAGCTCAAGCGGACGGTCGATCAGCGCCTTAGGCTTCGCTTCCAGCAGCCTATCTGCCTCGCCCGCGCCATAACGCACACCGATACTGTCCGCGCCCGCGCGTCGGGCCATCTCCAGATCAAACCAAGCGTCCCCAACCACCAAGGTGCGTTGCGGCGAGACTTTTGCCTCCTCACACAACTCCAGCACCATATGGGGAGCCGGCTTAGATTCGGTATCGCTGGCACTGCGGGTGTAAGGAAAGTAATGGCGCAAGCCTGAGCTGTCCAATACCCGCTCAAGACCGTGCCGAGCTTTACCGGTCGCCACCGCAAGTTGATGCCCTTGCGCGTTCATCTGAGCCAGCAGCTCCGGCACCCCGTCAAATAAGGGGGCCGGCACCTGCTCTGCCTGCAAATAATACCCTCGGTAACGCTCGCGGAACTGGTGCTTATCGGCACAGGACAGGTGCGGCGCCACTTGCTCGATGCAAGCCTCCATCGACAGCCCGATCAGCCGACGGATGGTGGCACTGTCCGGCACCGTCACGTTCAGATCCCGACTCGCGGATTGCCAGCTACTGACGATCCGCCCGACGGTATCCATCAGCGTCCCATCCCAATCAAAGATCACCAGTTCGTAGCGTGATGGCACGATTACGCTCCTTTCATTTCCTTTAGCAGTTTGAGCAACTTAGACTCAAGTGGCGCTTCCAGTTGCATGGTGGTCTCTTCCACCGGATGGGTAAAGCTCAAACGGAAGGCATGAAGAAAAAGCCGATCCAGCCCCGCTTGCTTCATCTTTTTGTCAAAGCCCTCATCGCCATAACGCTCATCACACGCGATCGGGTGGCCCGCATACTGACTGTGCACCCGGATCTGGTGGGTCCGTCCGGTGATAGGGCTTGCCTCCACCAGTGTGGCGTCGGCAAAGTTTTGCATAATGCGAAAACGGGTTTCTGATGGTTTGCCTTTATCGGACACCACCACCGCGCGGATCCCCGTTGTCTGCTCCAGCTTCAACAACGGTGCCTGTACCGCTCTACGCTTAGCTGTCCAGTTACCTTTAACCAACGCCAAATATTGCTTTCGCATCGTCTTGGCGCGCAGTTGATCCTGCAAGTGGCGCAGCGCCGAACGCTTTTTTGCCACCATCAGCAATCCCGACGTTGCGCGGTCTAAACGATGCACCAACTCCAGACTGCGCTCCTGCGGACGCAGTGCGCGCAAAGCCTCAATGACCCCGAAGCTGACGCCGCTGCCACCATGGACCGCGATCCCAGAAGGTTTGTTGATCACCATCATCACCTTATCTTCATAGATAATGTGCTTTTCCAGTGAGGACACCTTATCGAGCTTGGCCGACGGCAAGGCATCGGGTTTAGGCTCAGAGACACGGACCGGTGCGATCCGGATCTGATCACCATCGCACAGCTTGTACTCTGGCTTGATCCGCTTTTTATTGACCCGCACCTCACCTTTGCGTAGCAAACGGTAGATCAGGCTCTTCGGTACCCCTTTCAAGAAGGTAATTAGAAAGTTATCAATTCGTTGACCAGCATGGTCATCGGTGATGTCCACCCACTGAACTTTGGCGGACGATGAGGATTCAGATGCATTCATGGCAGATATTGTACCTGCTATCGCCATTTGGCCCAAATGAGCGGATAACTGCATTGCTCGAAAATTACAGAATTGCTATGCTTGTCGCATCGACGAGATAGACGAGCCAGTACTTAGGCCTTCGATCACCGTCGACGGGGCAGGGATTGCCAGACAACGACGCTGTATCAGTTAGTGTCTCGCTCCTTTCGTCAGGTTGATAAGCCCGCAGCTCGATCCTATTGCGGCCCGATCCAGACAACATAGGTCATTGACGAAACCTCCCCCAACAATAAACTTAAACAAAGTACGCGTTACCGTATCAGGTTGCCGCTAAGAAGACGGCATGAGAATTCATACCCAGACGCCATAGCGGCTGGGTGGTGTGATAAACACCCGACAATGAGGCCAATCAGGCAAAAGACCATCTGTGGTTCGCCCACAGCAGCCTGCTCTTGTGTGTGATGATCAATATCACCTGCCTCCTCCCCCAACACCAGCCGTGAGGCTGTGAGCCTTTTGGGGCGCCGGAAAGCTTAATGGCTCGACCTGAGCGGTGACCGATAAAATGGATTCAGTCACCCAATGAAAAGAATGTTAATCAACGCCACTCAATCTGAAGAGTTGCGTGTTGCGCTGGTAGATGGCCAGCGCCTGTACGATCTGGACATCGAAAGCCCAGGTCACGAGCAAAAAAAAGCCAACATCTACAAGGGTAAAATCACCCGTGTAGAGCCTTCTCTTGAAGCTGCATTTGTGGACTACGGTGCAGAGCGCCATGGCTTCTTGCCCCTCAAAGAGATCGCCCGCGAATACTTCATCAACCCGACCCAGAAAGGCCGCCCAAATGTAAAAGAGGCGATCAAAGAGGGTCAGGAAGTGATCGTTCAGGTGGATAAAGAGGAGCGTGGCACCAAAGGCGCAGCACTCACCACCTTCATCAGTTTGGCCGGCTCCTACCTGGTATTGATGCCAAACAACCCTCGTGCCGGCGGGATCTCCCGACGCATCGAAGGCGACGAGCGCAGCGAACTGAAAGAAGCGCTGTCCAAACTGACCGTGCCACAGGGTATGGGCCTTATCGTCCGCACCGCTGGCGTTGGCAAAGCCGCAGAAGAGTTATCGGAAGATCTTAACGTACTGCTGCACCACTGGGATTCCATCAAGCAGGCATCAGAAGCGCGCCCTGCGCCGTTCCTGATCCACCAAGAATCCAACGTCATCGTCCGTGCGATCCGCGATTACCTGCGCAGCGACATCGGCGAGATCCTGATCGATCACCAACGCATTTTCGAACAAGCCAAAGAGCACATCTCCTTGGTTCGCCCTGACGCCGTTTCCAAGCTGAAACTGTATCAAAGCGAAGTGCCGCTGTTCACCCACTACCAGATCGAAACTCAGATCGAGTCCGCCTTCCAGCGCGAAGTGCGTCTGCCTTCCGGCGGCTCCATCGTGATCGATCCGACCGAAGCACTGACCGCCATCGACATCAACTCCGCCCGTGCCACCAAAGGCGGCGATATCGAAGAAACAGCACTGCAGACCAACCTGGAAGCGGCCGATGAGATCGCCCGTCAATTGCGCCTGCGCGATCTGGGTGGCTTGGTCGTGATCGACTACATCGACATGGGTCCAGTTCGCCACCAGCGTGAAGTTGAAAACCGTCTACGCGACGCCGTTCGTCAAGATCGAGCCCGTGTTCAGATCGGCCGGATCTCCCGCTTTGGCCTGCTGGAAATGTCACGTCAGCGCCTGCGTCCTTCACTGGGTGAATCCGCCGCTAACCTATGTCCACGTTGCAGTGGCCAAGGCACCATTCGCGGCACCGAGTCCCTGGCGCTGTCCATCTTGCGTCTAATGGAAGAGGAAGCGATCAAAGAGAACACCTCTCAGATCGAAGCCCAAGTGCCGGTCGACGTCGCCGCCTACCTGCTCAATGAAAAGCGCAAAGCCATTCGCATCATCGAGCAGCGCCACAAGGTTGAAGTGTATGTGATCCCACATCCACACATGGAAACCCCAGCCTACAAGGTCTCTCGTCACCGCAAAGACGATACCATTGCCGAAGTCAGCTACTCCCTGGTCGAACGCCCGGAAGCCAAACTGTACGAGCCACGCAAACTGGAACGCCAGCAAGCTGATAAGCCAGCCCTCAGTGGTTTAGCAACTCCAGCGGCAAGCGATACTGCTAAGCCTGTAGCGAAAGCCGCTAAGGCCGAAGCCCCGGCCAAGCCTAAGCGTGAAAGCCGCAAGCCAAAAGCCGACCAAGCGCCAGCCAAACAACCTGGCTTGTTTAGCCGCTTAGCGACGGCCATTAAAGGCCTGTTCAGCAGCGAAGAGGAAAACAAGCCTGAGCCTAAGGGCCGTCGTGGTAACCAGACTCGTCGTCGTGGCGAACGTCAAGAGCGTGGCGAACGTAATGACCGTAACCGCCGCAGCCGCAATCGCAATGAAAAGCGCGATCCCGCGGACAAAGAGCAGCAAGTTGAGGCCAACAAGGAGCGCCGCCGCAGCCGACGTGATCGTCGCGACCGCACCGAAGAGTTGAAGGGCG
This sequence comes from Ferrimonas pelagia, assembly GCF_039543565.1. NCBI lineage: Bacteria > Pseudomonadati > Pseudomonadota > Gammaproteobacteria > Alteromonadales > Ferrimonadaceae > Ferrimonas > Ferrimonas pelagia. The sequence goes on from NZ_BAABJZ010000016.1 coordinate 45,039, forward strand.
AGCAAACCGCCCAACGCATCAACAAAGATGACAAGCGCGGTAACCGCAACGAGCGTAACGACCGTAACGACCGTAACGACCGTAACGACCGTAACGACCGTAACGACCGTAACGAGCGCAACGAGAACCGTCGTCCAGAGCGCGAAGAAACCCGCACACGTCGCAGTGAGCGTGATGACAGTCGTCGCCAAGAACGCCAAGCCAAGCCAACTCCGGAGATCGCCCCTGTTGCGACCGAAGAGAAGAGCGAACAGCCCAAACGCGAGCGCCGTCAACGTCGTCAATTGGAACGCTCCGTTCGCGTTCAAAAAGACGGCACCGCAGCACCTCTTGTTGCAGCGCCAGTTGAGATCGCCCAAGCGCCCCCTATTGAACGTCAGCAAGCCGAACTGCCACGCGCCGAAGCGCAGGGGCAAGAAAGTGCCGAGCCTCGTACCGAGCAGGTAGCAGGGACCGATCTCAGCCTGACCGACAATGAACGTCAAGCGCACCGCCGCTCCCGCCGTAGCCCGCGTCACCTTCGTGCAGCCGGGCAACGTCGTCGTCGCATGAATCGCGATGGTGAGACTCAGGAAGCAGCACCGCAGCAGGATCCGGTCAACGCTCGTTATCCAGAAGAGCAGGCACCCACCGACGTCCAGCTTCAAATGGAGCTGCCAGAGGTACAAGCTGAGCCTCAAGCGGTTGAACAGGCACAGCCTGAAATGACCCAAGCGCCAGTGACCGAAGCCCAGCCTGAAGTTGCCGAAGCGCCTGTGGCCGAAGCCCAGCCTGAAGTTGCCGAAGCGCCTGTGGCAGAAGCTCAGCCTGAAGTCGAAGCTCAGCCTGAAGTCAAAGCTCAGCCTGAAGTCAAAGCTCAGCCTGAAGTCGAAGCGCAGCCTGAAGTGACCGAAGCACCTATGGCCGAAGCTCAGCCTGAAGTGACCGAAGCGCCTGTAGCCGAAGCTCAGCCTGAAGTGACCGAAGCACCTGTGACCGAAGCACCTGTAACCGAAGCTCAGCCTGAAGTAACCGAAGCGCCTGTGGCCGAAGCTCAGCCTGAAGTGACCGAAGCGCCTGTAGCCGAAGTTAAGCCTGAAGTGACCGAAGCGCCTGTGGCCGAAGCTCAGCCTAAAGTGACCGAAGCGCCTGTGGCCGAAGCTCAGCCTGAAGCCGAAGCTCAGCCTGAAGTCGAAGCTCAGCCTGAAGTCGAAGCTCAGCCTGTAGTCGAAGCTCAGCCTGTAGCCGAAGCTCAGCCTGTGGCCGAAGCTCAGCCTGAAGTCGCCGAAGCACCGGTTGCCGAAACCCAGCCTGAAGTGACCGAAGCTCCGGTTACCAAGGAGTCCACTGTCGCAGCGCAACCTGCAACAGCCAACACGGGTCGACTCGATCTCCAACAGGGCGCTCAGTCTGAGATGACTCGTCCAGCCGAGACCGAAGAAGCGGCACCGCTAAAAGAGGTTAAAGTGCCTGAGTTTGAAGCCAAGGCCAACGATTTTGCCAAGAATCGCTACGCCACCATGGTCAACTCCGGTATGACCCGCCCACAGGAGTGATCCTCAAGCACTAAAAAAAGGCCACCTTCGGGTGGCCTTTTTGATCGGCTCGGACTTAACCCTTCGCCAGCGCGATCTCACAGAGCAATGCCTCCGCCGACGACTCGATCAGATCCAAGACATGATCAAAACCACCGTCACCCCCATAATAGGGATCTGGTACCTCATCCTCCTCCAACTTCCCCCACTGCAGCATCAGCCCAATCTTATCGCTCAGCTCCTTCGAAGCTAACGACTGAATATCAAGTAGATTTTGCCGGTCTGCCGCTAAGATCAGATCAAATTTCTGCAGATCGTCCCGCCCTATCTGCCGAGCTCTCATGTCAGAAAAGTCATAACCCCGAGCCTGTCCGGCCTGAACCGAACGAGGATCCGGCGACTCACCTGTGTGATAGCCAATGGTGCCAGCCGAATCGATCTTAAGATCCAGCCCAAGCGTTCGAGCCTTATGGCGAAAGACCGCTTCTGCCGTCGGAGAGCGGCAAATATTGCCCATGCAGACTACGAGAATTGAATTTATATCCTTGTAATTCAGTTGTTTAACGTCCACAAAAGCCTCCTAAATGGCCCAAATCAGCAATTTCTTCAGTCTATATAAATCAGGCGCTTATGACGAGTTTTGGTAATCACGTCATGCTCAGTGTGTTTGAAAAACGGAATGACCCCACTTCGTTAGAAAGCATAGGAGCCACTACGGAATACCTGTTTCGTTGCACCTAACAATAGCTGCTTCGACTTTGCTCAATTGAGCTCATGAACAGGGATCCGTAGCTAGCTTTGGGCTGTTCGGCCAACAGAAAGGTATGATTAGTCAACGGCAGTTCTGATGTTGTCGAATTGATGATCCCCAGACAAAAACGGCCCAACAAGGGTTACTCGGCGGGCCGTTTGGTTTGGATTTGGTGCGGGTTACTTGCCGCAGTCGGCGCAGATCCAGCCGCCTATCTTGGCGTTGAGCAGCTTCCAGACAATGAGCAGCAGTAGCCACACACCGACGGTGGCCACCGTCAGTACCAAATGCACCAGGAACATTACCAGCCCGGTTTTGTTGTAAGTACGCTGGTGGGTGGTCTTACGGTCGCACTTTCTGCAGTGCTTGATGGTCTGCTCTAGGGCTTTGGCCATGATCGTATCCTTACGTCGTTGTTTGTGGTCATTTTTTACCCTGCCAGGTCTGATGTCAATCGCCTCGGGCCAGCAGGGTGATCACCATTGATCGGTTGGTAAACACCAGGCCCGCCGCTTGGCCATCCGGCTTGATGATGTGGATCTGCCGCAGGTTCTGATGGATACCGGTGATCAGGTACTCGCCGCCGGTCAGGCCGATGAGCCAGAGCCGCACCCGGTCGCCGGGCCGAAAGTAGGCCACGTCCAACACATCGCCAGGTAACCCAACAAAGGTCACCTCACTGCCATGGCCGATGGCCGGAACGGTTGCCCCTTGCACCGGATCATTGCCCGGTAGCGGCCCCGGGCAATCATCATCGGCGTACAGCCGTGCGTCGTAGTTACGGGCGGTCATGCTGATCTTTTCGGTCCCACTGGGTTTGCTCTTGGTGACCAGCGCTGGGAAGCACCAACGACTGCCTGGGCCAAACATCCACAGCGGCGGCTCCTGTCTACCACTCAGATCCGGGCTAAAGTTCAGCTTACCGCTGATCTCCACTTCATCAGGCCGCTCTAAACGCACCGCTTGGTAAGGCCCGGACAAGCGGCCATCCGGCTTGCGCAAGGCCAGCCAGTGGGTTTCTCCCTCAGTCCAATCCAGATCGGCATCCAGTCGCAACCATGCGCCATCGGGTAAGGGGCTCCACGCCAACAGTTGTCCCGTTTGGGCGTAACCCGGTACGTCATCGGCCAGCGCCACATAATTCAGATAGCGGCTGTTGAAGCCGTCCATCTCCGTAGCCCAGCTGTACTCGGTGCGAATGTATCGAGCCAGCCGCCGTTCGCGCATACCAAAGCGCCAGGCTTGCTGGTGATCGGTCACGCCAAAGGCTTTGACCTTGGCCGGTTGTGCCCCCACATCGCCCGGCAGCAGACAGAGCACGGTTTCGCTTTTCCAGGTTTCCCGGCTGAAATACTCCACTTCGATGCCGTCGGCTTCGTCCATATCAAACAGCCTGTCGTTGCGCTTGAGGCCATCGCCGGTCATGTTCTCCGGTTGGTACTGGTGATCGAACACCGTGCGCGGCTCGTCCCGCACCGGGATGATCTGCCCCAGCTCCAGCGTGGGCTTGGCGTAGCCCACGGCCAGCAGCCGTTCGAGCGCAGCCCAAAAGGTGTCGGCGTTATCGAACTGCGCATCAAAGAAGTCACCACGTCCATGCCAGATATTGTGCAGGCGCAGCAGCTCCTCCTGGCCCATGTTGATATCGCTCAAGCCGATCTCATGGGCGATGTAGCGCAGCACTGGGGCGATGTCGTTGGTGGGTTGCATGTTGGTCGGATCGTTGTAATCCGCCCCCGTCCAGCCATCCCCAAACGGCACATGCAGCAGGCGGGTGGGCACGCAAAACAGCTTGTTTTCAGCGGTGCCAGCCAGGGCATTGGTGCCGCGGATCTTCACCGCCAAGGTGGTGCCATCGTCGTACTGCAGCGGGGTGGGCAGCAGGCTTTTCAGCCTTACCAGCTCGATGGTGTCCCAGATCTTGGTGTCGTCTGCCGCCTCGGTGATCCGATAGGCCCGCACTTGGGGCCGACACATCGATGACAGGTTGATGGTCAGCGTATTGCCCAACTGATCGCGCGTAGCCTCGGTGCGCTCAAACGGCACATCTTGCCAATCGCTATTGGCGTCCTCGCGCCACTGCAGCATGATGGCCACTGTGTGCTCTAGGATCTTGCCCTTATCATTCAGTCGGCCCAGCCCCTGGGGAAAGCGCACATCGATGTGGAGGGTGTCGGTGAGTTCATTGACGGGGGTGGTGTAGAAGGGGCCTACCGGCTTGCCGGGCAAGGTATCGAGGGCGTCGATGGTCACACTGTCATGATCGCCCTGATGGGTGAATCCATCCCAAGTGCCCGTTCCATCCACGCGGGCCATCTCAGCATCGGTTTCGGTCACCGCCTCCACTTGGTATAGGCCATCATCCTCCCCCAAAAACTCGATGCGACCGCCTCGGACATCATCATCCACCCGGTTGTCGTCGATGTAGTTACCGTCCAGATCGCCGATCACCACCACATAGAGTGCGGTGGCCTCGCCATCGTCGGTGGTGTACTTCGCCAGCACCTGGCCAACTTGCCCGGCGATGGGGTAGTACAGCCGCGCCCCCAGCTCATAGGCATGCAGGCTTTGATCGGTGCTGCGATAGCACAGGTGGTTTTCTTCGTTGCGCCAGTCCCGTCGCCAGCCGGTGCTGGCGTTGGCACTGCCTGCTGAGATAAACGCCGCGCCGGGCGTGCCGCTGATCTCCAGCTGCTGGCCCAACTCCCACTCTTGGGGCCACCAGGCTTCCAGATCGCCATCAAAGTCGCGGTACAACGTGAGGCGTTTGCCCTCGAACGTCACCTGCGGCGGCGTGATGTGCGCCACCGCGCCTTCGAGTTCGATGCCGCTGGTGCCTGCGGTCGCGCCGATCTCCGGGCTGGTGTAGACATTGCGATGGGCGGGGTGGCCGCTGACATCGGCACTAGGGGCAAAGATCTCAGCATCGATGTCACTGGCGTAATGGCTGATCGGGGTATTGCCGATCTGGATATCATCCTGGGTCAGCAACAGGTAACCACGGCTGACCAGGGTCATCAGCAGCAGGTATTCGGCGTCCCCTTCGAAGTAGCGATGGGGCTGGCAGATCAGCGACGGAAAGGTGCCGTGGGTGCCGAACAGCTCAGGCACCACGCCCATTAGGCGGATCTGGTTGCCCTGGGCGTTCACATCATAGATGGGACTGCCCTTGGGCTGGGTGGTGTTGTAGTTGTCCGACGGGGCCATCGCCGCCGATACGCCCACCGCCACCACGGCGGCGACAATGGCATAGGCCAACATCTCCCAGCCTTTGGGCTGCACGGTTAGCTCCAGCCGATCACCCGGTTGCAGCACGGTCACATCCCACAGACTCGGCGAAAAAGGCACGCCGTTGAGGGTCGCGAGGATCGGCGGCGTGGCCATCACCCGAAACGAAGGCACCCGCGCTGCGAGTAGCTGGGTCAGGGTCTGACCGGCGGCCACCCGCTCTTGCTCAAACTGGGTTTTGTCCAGCTTGTTGGGATAGGTGATCACGGTGGCAGTCATCAAAAAATCTCACGTCCAGGGATAAGCGACCAAAGGCGCGCAGCGGCAGCAGATGCGGCCCGGCTTTGGCGTTGGTGTGCAGTACTTTGATGCCCTCGGCTTCGACCACCAGCCCCACATGCAACAGCACGGGGCGCTGTTCGGCGTCAGGCTTAAAGCAGCAGGCCACGGCCCCAGGGCGCGGTGACACCTCGGCAAAGCGGGGCAGCATCTGGGCAAAGGCGTCGGTCATGCCCGGTTTGTTGGCGCACAGGATATGGCCGTAACTGGTGGCCATGTCGCGGCCAAACAGCAACGCGCGGGCCAGCCGCACCTGGCCCCAGCAGTCGAGGCCGTCCATATCACGGCCCCCGTCGAGATAGGGCACGGCCAAAAAGTCATTCACGCTGAAGTGCTGTGCGGCTTGGGTGTCTGTGATCATGCGTATTTGATCCCCGGATACTTGGCTGGAGTGAACAACAAAAAGGGCCAGCGCTTATCCATCAAATTGCGGAATGACGCGGTGACCGTCGCACTGCGCCGGTCATCGGCATACCCCACCGCCGTCAACACCAGCGGGGGCTGAGCGGGGCCGGTTGGGTCGGTTTCCAGATAGGGCCGATAACGCACCGGGATCTCGCCGCCCTGCTCTTGAGCGGCCAGCATGTTGTGGCGCACGTCGCCGGTGACGTTATCCATGGCAAAGGCGAGATCTTCCCGCCCCACCACCGCGCGTTCGGGCAGGTTGATCCCCAGTCCGGCAGCGGTGAAGGTGACGGTTTCGCCGGTTTCGAGGGTCAGCGCGATATCGTTAAACCCGTTGCACAAACGAAACACCCCGCCGGGAAAGGCGGGGTGTTCTAGCTCTAGGGTGTGGATCACCGCTTCATCAGCGGGGGCGCTGGCGTAAGCGACTTCGATGGCTTTCATGGTCACATTCCCAATTAAAAACAGACCGAGGGCAACTTAGCCACGTACCACGGCGGGGTCATACAGATATTTGGACGAATACGCTTTCAAAGATCCCAAGATTAAGATCTTGGCCGTTGGGTTCAGCGCGATCAGCTTATCGATGCAAACATTCATCCCGCCATTTTGCGTGGTGTTGTCGCCAGCATCTGGCTCACCAATGGCGACGGCACCAGTGCAGTCATTGGTAGAGCACCACAACACATAGATATCATGCACCCCGGCTTGATCTATCTGTGAATCGATCAAGTTATTTTGCTTTCCAAAACCGGCCCCGCTTACGCCATAGTCGGTATAAGCGATCCCCAACTCTGACGCCCAGACATCTTTGCACGCCCGCGATGCGCTAATCACAGAGAATGACCCACCAAACACCCCCACAGTTTTTCCTGCTAACTCACCCGCAGGAGCATTGCGGCGGATAAAGTCCGTGGTCATCGCTGCGATGTGCGCATACCCTTCTGCGGCATAGTGCAGTTGATCCGATGAGATGAAGCTGTCTTTGTTCTGATAGTTGAGCCCAGATCCGGCATATAGATCGAGATAGGGAACGGAGCGACGGAGACTCACCGCCTTTTGACCTTCCACATAATCATGCAGGTTCAGCCAGGTCGTTACCTGGCCTGCAGGGCGAGGCCGCACGCCATTGACTCGATACCCCGCATCACCGCTATACCAAATGGCACTTGCATTGCCCGCAGGGTAAAAGCTCAAAATAAGGTAACAATGGCTACTCACATACTCATCGGCGACCCGATAGGATTGCGCCACCAATTCATGCGCGATTCGATCATAATAAATATGTCGGGTGTCGCTATCAAATGCCACAGAGAAACCGGATAGGCTTTTTAACGAGTAGCTCTCCAAATAGACAAAAAGCGTACCAATGACTTCAATTCGCGAATTCACCGTATCTATATTGAGATAGCGAGTATTGCTATTGCCAGCCCCGCCCAGGGTCGCAAGGCGGATCTGATTCGCCTCAATCGCACTCAGGCTTTGCAACACCCCATTAATTCGATAGTTTGACAAGCCACAGTAATTCACCTTTTTATGGTTTGGCCAAAACTGAGCCAGCAAATACAGGTCGTCATCATACCATGAGGCCGAACCACTGGTTGCAATAACTTCGTTTATCGTCCTGTTGTAATAAAGATAACGAGCAGAACTATCAAACTCAATCTCACCTTCTGGCAGTGCAAAGTAACCAAAGCCCTGAGTGTAAAGATAGACACCGCCAATAATCAAAACTTTGTTATTATCAAAATCGAAGTCAATATAACTAAGGTTATTACTGGTGCCCATAGGTGCATTCCGCACCAGATTGGCGCGTTTGCCACTGCTATCCGTCGGCATTCGATTTACTCGATAATTTGGCCAGCCACACCAGCTGACGCCGCCTTCAGGGCGAAAAACGGCCAGCAGTGCATGCTGCTCTGTCACGGTTCCAAACGGTACATTCGCGGGATACGTTTCATACTCCTTGGTGCCCGCATTGTAGTATAAGTGCCGATCGGTACTATCAATAACAATCGTTGCTGCCGGTAGCCACTCGCCGGTTTTGTTCTGTAAAAAAACTCGGGATGCTTCAACGGTGATCACCAGATTAACAAAATCAAAGATGATCCCGCCATCATTCGTGTTGTTTCCGGTACAAAATCCAATGTCATAGCGTCGTAAATCCTGCACCGCCCCCTCACTAGGGTAGCGTTTAATTTCTTGCGCCGAACCGTTGTCGTTGCGATATAAGATCAAGTTTTCAGCGGCGGAACTGCTCGGCACATTAAAATAAGCGCTAGGACTTGTCGCGGCCAGTCCAGCGGCGACACTGGCGTATACGCCCGATGCCAACTGCGCCGCATCACGGGCAGTCTCTGCTTGCGACAGCAAAGCATCCATCTCCTCTTTTTTACCATTCAGTGCTTTCGATATCGTCGGTTTCACCTCGCCATCAATAATCACATCTTCGGACTGCGTCCCTTTTAGGATTTGATTCAACCAACTCAGGTGCTGCTGCAGTTCTTCAATTAATTTAAAAAAGTTATTGGTCATCTTTCCAGCTCGCAGTGTAATAACTATTCATGGCATCATTCGTACCTGCCACACAATCATCCAAGGTGTTCGGGGCCAAGATGACCGATACGATGCGTTCATCATCGGAGCGATACACTTGCCGCACCTCGATGGTGGATTGGAAGCGGGTTAACATTGGGCCTGGGGTTTCATCGTCAGCAGGGTGGGTTAGAAAACGGCAGTCGTGCAGGCGCAATGCCTTACCGACCAAAACCGGCATCCGAAACCACACCACACCGCCCTGCAGGGCATAATCAATGAAGCCGATAAAATCGTCCCGCAGGTCCGACTCAAGCAACCACTCCGCCGTCATCAGCGTGGGAACTTGCCGACTGATCCGGCGTTGTCGTACGTGACCGCTGGCCATATCCGTGCGCAACAGGTTGGTCTGGCGTTTGAGGGTGTATGACTCCATTTGCGGTAGGCCAAACTTCTCTTCAGGCCAATCGACGGTGAGCAATGACATCAGAACCTCCCCTGCCGCTGCAGGCCCCACATCTGCTGGTAACCGCTGGAGACCTCGCCGGCCATGCTCTGATCTTCAAGCAAGACCCGGATCACCCGGCGGCCAAACTCATCGTCATCCTGCTCCACTCGGGCTGTGGTCCCCGCGGGGGCATTGTGAATGTGCACTTGGGCTTCCCCTCCCCGACTGCGAGAAAGGGCCAGAATGGCGTCATACATGGCATCCAGCTTGCCCGCGGATTCCTGGGTATAAACCCGCTCGCCTTTGTCCAACAACCACGTCCCCTCCCGAGGCACAGCGTCGAGTCCACTGTGGGCCATTCCAGCCAGACCCGCGGTGGCGGCAAAGCCTGCGGCAGCGGCGGTCAAACCAGCCCCTGCGGCTTCGGCCGCGGCAGCCACACCCGGCGCCATCGCCCAACCGGTGATGGGAATGGCAGCGGCGGAGGCGGCGGCATTGATAGCCCATAGCTGGGTCTCAGCCATGCCTCGACCCGTCACGCTGGCTTGGTAACTGGCGGCTTCGCCAGCCCCCAGCGCCTTCTCCAGAACCCACATGGCCACCCTTTGTGCTGCCCACTCGCCAAAGAAGGCCACGACGCTGCGGGCCATCCCCTCAAATACGCCGCCTAAGGCATCGCCCAGATTCTCTGAGTCAAACACCGCGGACTCGACAGCCGAGCCCATGCCGCTAGACCAGCGGTCCACCATGCGTTCAAACAGCTCGCCCTGTAGATCGGAGGCATCAGCCAGTTCGTCGTAGAGGCGATCGGCCCAGTTACGCTGCTCTTCGTAGCGCTGCCGTGCCAGATCCTTAGACTCTTCGGTAAAGCGCTCTTCCAGTGCGCGACGGCGCTGCAGAAACTCATCCTCAAGGATGAGTTCGTCATCGAGCAGCGATTTGAGCTCGGCCAAGCGCTTATCTTGCGACTGCTCCAACTGCTGCTCTTGGGTGCCATTGCTGGCTATCCAGCTTTCCAACCGACGCAGGTTGGCTTCCTGCTCTTTCTGGGTTTGTGCATCGACCCGCTTGTCATGAGCAGCATGAATCGCCTGCTCGGCGGCAGTGGCCTGCGCGGCGTATTTGGGGTGCGCATCGGCCAAGGCCTGCACCTGCTGCAGTTGCTCGTCGCGCAGAGCCAGCAGACGGGCGTCGTTGTCCATGCCGGCCAGCGATGCCTGCCGTTTGAGTGTGGTCAGGGTTTTGAGTGCGGCCTGTTCCTGCTCCCAGCTTTCGGCCGTGTCCTGCGGGATATAAAGCGACTGATTTAATTGGGGCAGCTCGGGGGGCTTGGTGTCGATGGCGTCGGGATTGATGATCTCGGGGATCACCCTGCCCTCCACCATCCGCTGAGCGTAGCCCTTGAGCCAGGCGTCGGCAGTCTGTTCGCCCGCCTGCTCGCCGGCGTTGAGCAAAGGAGTGCCGACGCTGACCAGTTCGGCTTTGCCTTGGTTCACGGCGTCATGGATCTGCTGACTGTACTCGTCCGACACCCCAAGCAGGCCACCCATCGTTAGCTGATAGATGCGGCCAACCGCATCGGTGCGGGTATTCAGATCATCGATGATACCGCCCCAACGCTCAAAGGAGTCGGAGGCGGCATTGAAGCCGGTCGCCCATGTCGTGGCGACCCAGTCCATGACTGCGGCACCTTTCTCCATCACACCGACCGCCACGAGAAAGGCGGTGGTGCTGCCCGACAACGACTTGAACATGCGCTCTTGCGCACTCACGAATTGCGCCGCAGACGTCGGCACATCATCGCCCACCAAGGCGTTGAGCTTTTCCAGATCTTCCCGGGCATTGGCTAAGCCGGCACTGCCTTCCACCATGGTGTTTTGCAACGCACGCCAGGACATATCAAAGAAGCGGTTGGCCAGCTCCCCCCGCTGACCTTCATCAGCCACATCCCGCAGCCTATCCAGCACCAGACCAAAGGCATCATAGGTATCCATGGCCTGCACTTCGACGGCATCCAGCCCCAGATCTTCCAATGCACTGCGAGCCACACCAGCCCCCCGGCGCGCTTCGGCCAGACGACGGACAAAGCGCTGTAGAGCGGTGTGCCCTTCTGTGACGCTAACGCCGGTCAGGGTGAATTGATGATCCAGTGTTTGCAGCTGGGTGTAGGTCAATCCCAGTGATGCGGCGAACTTGCCCTGTTCGTCGATAGCCGCGGCAGTCTGGCTGGTAAAACCGGCTAAGGCGGTGACCGAGAAACCACCGGCCAGCCCCACCGCTCCTAGCCCAGTGGAGAGCGTCCCCAGCACGCCATTGAGCACGCTACTCTCTTTACGCATCCCTTCTAGGTTGGTTTTTACTTGCCGGAAGGTATTGTCGGTCTGGTTATCAGCGCGAATGACAAAACGTGCATCAACGGTTTGCATCGTTAGCGATCCTCAGTTGGGTGTAAATCAATGACATCGCCTGCAGATAGGGTTCTGGCTGATCAGTCAGGCCCCCGCTCGTTGCGAGATGGTGATTTTGGTAGTGGGAATACAACGACAGATAACGGTCGCTTTGTGGGGTGATCCCCCCTTTAGGGCAAGTCGTGAACTCACCGATCCCTTCCATCGACCACATGGCAAAAGGTGCCGGGTTGGCGTCATCGCAATGGCGGTGCCGACAGGTGGCGCAGTTGTAGTATTTGGGGGCCTGCGCAACCGCCACTGCGATGATCAGTTTTTTTTCTGTTCTCCACTGAGGCTGGAGAGGTTCATCACCTGATATCCGATCTCCTGCAGGATGCCTGGCAGCACATGCTCAAGCATGGCCACTTCGTTACCGACTGGACAGGGGATGGGTTGGCCCGCTTTATCGGTTAGGCCACGCCAGTCTTTGATGCCGTAGCGCACCAGCAAGCGGCGTCCTTCAAAGCCAATCACCATGTCTGAGCCCTGACGGATAACGGTGTTTTGCACCTCCCATAATTGAAGGCGGGACAGCGGCTGCAACTGCACTTCGAAACGGGGTTCGCCCTCAGGCTTTTGCTGTTCGAGAATTGGGGTGTACCATTCTTTATTCATTGTGTTGTATTCCAAGGAGTTGGGAATGATTGAATTCGTATTACTGGCCATATTGGCTACCTTGCTTGGCGTCGTGGTGATTGCCTGGAGCAGAAATGTGCAGGGCGCAGCAATGCTCACTTGGCTTGCCTGCGTCAGCGCTGGCTTGCTACTGGTTGCTCCCCAACAGCAACTGATAGCGACCGGACTGATTCTTATCGCTCTTTCGGGGTGGGCATCTCTGGCCCCATTAGCTCCCGCAAAAGATACAAGAGCCAAGCGACAACCAGCTCAACCGGTCCCGAGACAGGCATATTCCCCCAATGAGATCCTTCCTGAGGGTGATGGCGCAAAAACCTGCCCAGAGTGTCGCGAATCAGTGAGTAAATTCTGTAAGCAGTGCATCCACTGTGGTCATAAATTCAGTGTTGCCGCTTAACTAAACACCAAACTGAACTGATCATCCCCCGCACTCTCGCAAGCGCCGAACGGCAAACTGAGAGTGCGGACTTGCTCGCGCTCACCCTGTGACACGTCACGCCATACGGCCTTAGGGATATTCAACGCAAAGATATTACCCGGCTGACTTCCGACGGTGCCGGTGACGATGCTTGAGGCACGACCCTCCATCCATTCCTGCTCCCAATCTTTAGTGGCAAGTGCGGTCATCTCTGGGTCTATCTGACCGTTAGGATCGCGGTTGGCAATGCGTACTTCCCCGAAGCCATTGGCGCTGCGGATACTGGCCGGGCTGACCACTTCGTTACCCAGATCCAACGTCAGTTGATTGATCTCCGCCCCATAGCCACCCACCTGCAAACTGGAGAGGCCGATCAGTGGTATCGGGACGGTGCTGGCATAACTGGCTGCAGGGAACGGGGCATCAACGTGCTCATGCACATGACCACGCAAGGTAAAGCTCGCCTTCGCGATGCCACCGGCGGTGAAATCGAACGAAACGTTGCCACGACAGCCCTTAAGGGTGTAGAGGCTGCCATCTTGATACAGCTGAATGGTGACCGACTCATGACCGGCCGAAACCGGCGCATAGGTGACCGAGAGACCGGCGGCGATCTCTTCGTTCAAACCACAGGCACGCAAGGCTGCGCCTATCTCTGGAGCGGTTCCGGCCGCTCCGCTTCCCTTCACCTCAGCGGTGAAGGTGATCTCTTTGAGCGTGCCAGCAAAGAGAGACTGCTCTTTGCCCATCGTTGGTTTGATCACCCCACGTTCAACCATGCGGGCGCCGTTGTTGGCGATCCCCAAGGCTTCCACCAAAACGGCGTCGGTGGCTGGGTCGAGGTCCTCTACCTGACCGGTCACGGCTTCAGGTTTAAGCAAGATCAGTTCGCGTTTGGTCAGTCCCATCAGTCGGACTCCTTCACTTGGTCTTTGTTCTGCTCCGTGACGCCCGGCAGCGGCTTAGCATTGCCTCGCCGCACAGCCCAACTCTTTCGCGCAGGTACAGCTGTGCCCGCCTGGGCCGGTTGCTCAACCGGCGGCGTCTTGGTGTTAGCGGCCATAGGGCCTCCTTTGTAGTACATGTGTAATACATAAAGCCCACCGAAAGAGGTGGACTTAGTTCACTTCGTCGGCTTTAAAGTCGTGTCTTTTAGGTTAGGTCCCGATCCAAAGGACACCCCAGACACCACAAAGCACACTAAAAAGAACATTTTTACAGCCAAGTGTTGATCAAAGTGTGGCATTAAGGTTAGCATGGCACCACTTACACAGTTCAAGGAGTCTGCGATGTCTATTGATTGGCAAGAACTAGTAGTTTTACCCCTGCCCCACGAACCAAAATTTCCAACAGCTTTCAGGGCAGCTCGATTGAGAACCGGTCTGAGCCAAGGTGAGTTTGCTGAGAAGCTCAGCATCGGGGTCAATAACATCGGTAGGTACGAGAGAGATCTATCCCGCCCCACCAAAGCGACCTATTCCGCGATCTGTCAGTTATTGAGCGAACTTCTGGGCGATGAACAGTTTGCCTGTGACGACTCCAATGGCTCTAAGAGCGATCCACGCTTGAAGGCCATCAAGGACGCTAGCGTCGAAGAGATGGTAGAAGAGCTCAAAAAGCACCGTGGCGCAACCGACGTCCAGATCCGATTCTAATTAAACCTTTACCCAACTGCCCGCAATGGAATGTGGGCAAAACTAAGCAACCTTAGCCATAGGTTGCCCTTAAGCATCACTTCGGTGATACAAGCAAAAGCCCGGCTTTGCCGGGCTTTTTATTGCACATTCCGAAGCACTCAATAACTAATTTAACCAAATACTGAAACCACCCCTACAGCTAGTTCAATCGTTCTATCTGGCCATCTTCATTGAAGCGATACACCCAGGTGCCCGGCTTGTCCTTGCGGTGGCGAACACGAGCTCGATAGAGGGCGCTCCAGAAACGTTCGTTCATTTCGCCGTCGTCTTTTACCCAAGAGAGCGGGACAAGGTGCGGGTGGATCCCTAACGCATTCAATAAGTCTTCAGATAAGGGTTTGGTCGGATTGAGGATGGCAGGCCCACCGATAGCGTCTGCAATCAAAGTCAGAGTGTGGTGATGATGTTGCTGAGCTATCTCTCGTAACGTTGCTAAGTTCATCTCTTCTCTTGTTGTTTGACTGTCATAGTCCTCAGATTAGAGTTCGCAAAAAATCCTCACAAGCAACTCTCCCACAGTTCACTCATTTAGCATTCCCGTTCCACTCGATAGCTCACGGCGAATACCAGTCGAGTGGCGCCGAGGGGGATATCGCCTTCGCCGTTGTAGTCAGGATCCAGCATCTCAGGATCGGACACTTCTATCACCCAATTCAGCTTCAGCGGATCCGGAGCGAGCAGCAACCGCTCGACCTTGAGGCGAAGGTCGAGGGTCTGGGCGTCGAGATCGGCTTTTTGCTCGGGGGCGATAAGCAGATCGACGTAGATCTGTAGGCGGCGATCGGTAAAGCGGCTTTGATGCCCGATCACCTCATCGCTGCCGATCTTGATGGCGACAGCGGGGACTTGCCGCGCCGGCTCCAAGCGGTTGCGCAGCACAGGCTCGGTCAGGTGGTGCTCGAGCAGGGCCACGATGGCGTCGATGATCTCCAGGGCGCGGTGCTTCTCCGGTTGCACGAAGGTGTTCATCGTTCGATCTCCAGCTCTAGGTTCACCATGCCGTCGAGGGGCGGCGGGATGCGGCGGATGTGGTAGCGGGTAGCGTCGGGGTTGCCGGACTCATAGGCGGCTTTGAGCTGGGCGCCGTCGCCCTCTTCCAGCTGCAATGCCAGAAAGCAGCTTTCGGGGATGGGCAGCATGCGCGTCAGGCCGTAGCCGGCGTCGTGCTCGAACTCCTCTTCCACCAGAACCGCTGACACGGGTTGCAGCGCCAACGGTACCCGATAGAAGTCACCGAGCAGCCAGCTGTCCCCCACCTTGGCGAAGACCCGGCTATCCAACCGGGCCTTGAGGCGGTCGAAGCGGCTCACGGTTTAGACCACCTGGCCGGTGAATAGTACCTCGGCCTCGGTTGCGCCGGTGCTGACATCTTGGGTAAAGGCGCCGACCAAGGTGTTGCCGCTGGCCACTTCTGTGATGCTGCCGTCGGCTTTGAGGTAGGCTTTGCTGCCCGCGGTTTTATCGCTGGTGATGGTGGTGGTGCAGCGGTAGACGCCACAGCGCATGCCGACGAACGGCTGGCCGACGGCGGCAGATTCATGAGGGACGACCACCAAGGCGCCCACTTGGGTTGGGGTGCCGGCTGTGACGATGGCGGTGGCGATGAGGGTTAGGCTGTCGCCTTTCTGGACGTAATTTTTCATTGGGCTTTCCTGTTCGAAGAGGGAAACGAGGGATGTATAACAGCCATGCTATACATCCCTAATGGGGGTTAGGTGCCCGGGGACTGCACCATGCCGCGGTGATCCAGCGCGGCGACGCCGGCATCGATGCGCACTTTGGTGGCGACGCCGTCGCTGGTGAAGCCCTCGTGCTGGTCGATAAACGGCGCTTCGACGCCGTTGAGGTAGGCCACCTCGATGGTGTCACGGCCCTTCGGCGCGGCCAGGTACCACTTCTTGGCGCTGTCGTCATCGAGTCGTGGCTCGGCGATGACGTCGGCAAAGTTCTGCACCGGGTTGGCGATGCCGCTGTTGATGTCGGCCCCTTTGACCGAGACCGATTTGATGGTCTGGAGGGTGCTGGCTTCCAGCGCGGTGGGCACCAGCACGAAGCCGGGGCGGATGTTGAGGTGGCGAGTGCCGGATTTCTGGGTGCGCATCTTCTGCCGCGCCTTGTCCAGGTTATCCACCGTCGGCGCGCCGCTGGCGATGTTGTTGTGATCGGCATGGAACAGCGCTTTGCCATCGCTCATTTCCGGGTTGCTGGTGAGCACGGCATACACCAGATCGCCGATGGTTGCTTTGGCAGCGCGCCCCATCGCCATCGGCATGTCGGACAGAATGCGCAGATCGTCGTTGATGATGGCTTGGCGGTTGATGGAGAAGATCTCGCCGTAGGTGGCCAGGGCGATGGCTTCGCCGCGATCAGCGACGGTGATGTGCTTGTACTCGGCCCCCGGGCGCACTTCCCGCAGGGTGGGCAGACTCTCGATGCCAACGCGGTTGGAGACCTTAAAGTCGGACAGACTGCCCTTCTTGGTCCACTGCTCGAAGGTCTCTTCGCTTTCATCCCAGCCCATCAGCACGGACTTGTAGGCGACGTCCATCAGGATATTGCCGAAGTCACTGTTGCCGTGGGTGAAGGCGAGGCCGACGATCTGCAGTGGGTTCATGCCGGCGATGCCGATGCCGCGATCGATCAGGGAGGCGCGGGCGAACTCGCGCAGGGTCATGTGGGCGTAGGGGTTGTCCTGCTTATCCTTGGCTTCGCCGTCGGTGGCATGGCCAAGACGCATCTGCAGCGCCATCTTGACGCTATCACCGACGATATTGCCGTTATCGGCGTGGATGTGACCGCCACCGCTAGGGGTGCTGTCTTTACCCAGATGAGCGAGGATCTTGTCCTTGGCCATCTCGATGGTGCAGCTCATGTCGTTCTGACATTCGGCGATGACGCTAGCGATGGCTTCAGCCCGGGTACCGCCGAAGTTGGCGGCGAGGTTGCCGATGTTGGTGCGGCGGGTCTGCTCTTCCTGCTTAATGCGGGCGCGGATCTGCGCTTCGGTTTCAGCGATTGGCGCGGGTTGCGGGGTTGCCTGCGGGGCCGGGGTGGCTTGCGGGGCAGGCGGCTTGGGGCTGTTCCCTTGCGGGTTGAGCAGAGCGGTTAATTGCTCGGGCATGGTTTCAAACTCCTGTAAGCGTTTGGAGGATAAGGAGGCCACCGCCTGCAGCGGTTCGGCCAGCTGATCAGCAAAGCCTTTCTCAACGGCTTCGGCGCCGCTCATCCAGGTTTCGTCTTTCAACATTTGGGTCAGGCTGTCGTCATCAAGGCCGGTTTTGTCGCGGTAGGCGGACATCAAGGTGCCTTCGACTTTGTCGAGCAGCTCGGCGTAGCGGCGCATCTCGTCGGCGTCACCGCCCTGTATGCCCCACGGTTTGTGGATCATCATCATGGCGTTAGCGGGCATGATGATGGTGCCGCCGGCCATGGCGATAACGGAGCCCATGGACGCGGCTAGGCCGTCGATGTGGACGGTGACGTGGGCTTTGTGTTGCTTGAGCAGGTTGTAGATGGCCATGCCTTCGAACACGTCGCCACCCGGGGAGTGCAGCCGCAGGGTGATCTGGCTGACATCGCCGAGGGCTTTGAGCTCGGTGGCGAACTGACGGGCGCTAATGCCCCAACCGCCGATCTCGTCGTAGATGCAGATCTCGGCGCCCGCATTACCACTGGCTTTGATGCTGTACCAGGTTTCACTCAGCGGGCTGACCTGCTCCGCATTGAGGCCGGCGCTGGCTTGGGGTGGCATCAGGCCGCTGGCCAGTGCCATGGCCGCGGCCAGCGAGGTTTTACTCGTCTTCATTGGCGGTTCCTTCGGGGTTGTCATCTGAAAGATTGGATTGACCGGAATGCCCCACCCCGGCGTTGGAGACTTGGCCGGCGTCGGTATCGAACGTCAGGTTGTGCTCGAGGTTGTAGGTGACCTCGCCGACCCGCTGGGCCAGCACTTCGTCGGGGTTGTCACCGGCTGCGCGGATCCACTGGGCTTGGGTACCGGCGCCGCCGCGGATGCGCATCTTCCAGCCTTGGGCTTCTTTGTAGGGATCGATCCATGGCATCACTGGGCCGCTGTAGGTCGCGTCGAACAGGGTGTCACGGTCGACGTCGACAGGAAGCACCAGCGGGTTATCCCGCCGCAGGGTTTCCATCTCGAGCCAGGCGCGGTAGTTGGGCCGTGCCCATTGAGCGACGAACTCGTCCTGCAGCACGGCGAAGCCCTCGAACTGCTCCACCAATTCCTGCCGTTGGCTGGAGTAGCTGCCTTTGTAGTCGCGGGCGATGGAGCTGTAACCGGAGCGGGTCCCCGCGGCGACGGCGCGCAGCTGGCCGTTACGGAACTCGCTGAGGTGGGTGTTGGGCCGGTTGGACTCGATCATGCCGACCGATTCACCGGGTTTGAGATCGTCAAAGGTGGTGCCGGGGCCGAAGTTGATCTGACGTTGCTTGCCGTTGCCCTGCCCTTCGCTGCCCTCCCAGCTCTGGGCGTCTCCGCGTTTGATGTAGAACGCCAGCGCGGCGGCGATGCGGGCGGCGACCCGTTCGCTTTCTTCATAGTCCTTGAGATCGGCCAGGCGCATGATGACGCCGTGCAGGATGCTGATCCCCCGCAGCTGGCGCAGGTAGCGACGGTTGGCGATGTGCAGCATGGAATCCGCGGGCACGGTTTTGGTGGCACGGCTGTGATATTCACGCGGGTGCTGTTTGTACACCTCGAATGCGGTGATCTGGTTCCAGGCGTTGAGCCAGCAGCCCTGTTTGAGCTCGCGGCCCTCTTTGGTCAGGTTCAGATCCAGCGGGACGAACTCAGCTTCGAGCAGCTCGATGCTGTACTGGCACCCGCTGGGGTGCTGCAGTTTGGCGATGTTGCCGCGCAGCTGATGGCCGAACGCTTCGCCATCACGCATCCAGGCGCGGGCGACGGTGCGTTCCATACTGGGGCGTGTCAGCCGACCGGTCACTTCCGGCTTGAGTGACCACGCGGCCCAGCGCCGGCGGATCTCCTTGGCCAGCTCGACGTGGCGATCGCCAGCTAAGTCCAGCGGCATGGGCTCGACGCCGATGCCTTTGGCCCCGACGATGCGCTCTTCCATTTTGTCGAGCAGGCCGATCACCAGATCGTGGTTATCGTCCAGCCAGCGGGCTTGCTCGCGCAGGCTGGCACCGGCGAAGCCGATGGCGCTGTTGGCACTGTTGCTCTTGCGTTTGCCTTTGTGGTGTTTGCCCGGCAGTGCGGCGTCGTAGCCTTGGATCAACAACCGCGAGCGGGCACGCTCTGCCGCCCATCCGGGGGCGACCGCCTCGATGGTTTGTTCTAGCCAGTTCATGGGGGCCTCAGTTAAAGACGATTTGCGCGGGGCCGGAGCCGGGACGGGTACCACGCAGGCGGGCTTCCCACTCTTTGCGGCCGCTGCGGATCTCACTGAGGTTTTCCATGGTGAGGGTGCGGCCCCCAAAGCTGACCTGCTTGCCGTCGAGTACGTCCTTTTCGGCCTGCAGGTAGGTGTCGATCATCACTTGGATATCGCTTGGGGTCATGACAGCCATCCGTCGTTGTTGGCACTGCCCAGCCAGTTATCGGCCGGGGCGGTGTCTTCGGGTTTGGGTTGGGCCGCTGGCTCCGACACGGTCTGGGGATCGGGCTCGCGATACACTTTGGCCGGTTGGTCCGGCTGCAGGATGTTGGGGTTGTCGTCCCAGTCCTTGGCCCAGGGCGGCGGGGCCTGCCAGTTGATGCGCTCGTAGCCACGAACGATGGCAACGGCGTGGGCGTAGCCGTACAGATCGAGCGCTTCGTTGGCCGCTTTCTCAGAGACCTTGCGCCACTTGCCATCAGGGCCGCGCGTTTCGGCGGTGAGCTCTTGGAAGAACCAGAGCCCGAGCCAGTCGGGATGATGCAGATAGTTCGGCCCGGGTTCGTCGCGATGCAGAGCGGTGTCGATCTTGTCTTTGATGCGGTCGGTATCGAGCAGGTAGAGCGGCACATCGCCCCGGGCGCTGGCGCGGCGTCTGCTGTTGTCGGTGTTATCTGGGAAACTTTTGCGGATCAGCTGCTGCGCCTTGCCCTCCCCTTTCACTAGGTAGAATTGCGTCCCGCGACCTTTGCGCCGCATCTTGCGCCAGAAGCGGTAGGCGTTGTCGGAAACGCCCGCTTCACCACCGTGATCGCAGGCGATGGCCAGCACGGGCATGCGCCGACCACTGCCATCGGACAAGCGGTAGCGCTTGTCCATCACGTCGGTTTCAAGGATGTCCCAGTGCTCCAGCCGACCAGCAGGATCGATGGGGCTGATCTCACCGCTCTCGGTATCAACCACTTCTCTGAGGTTGTAGCGATCAACCAGCCAGCGCTCGCCGTTTTCGCCGTAGCCGATGATCTGCACCACAAAGCGTCGCTTCCTGCCGCCTTGCACATCGACGGAGCCGATCAGGAAGCGCACACCATGGGGAACGGTTCGCTTGGTGAAGGGCTCCGCCCGTTCGAGCAGGTCTTCCGCCGCAAAATCTTGCTGGCCGTTGCGGTGCAGGTAGGGTCGGCCCCAGTCGGTGTTGATCCGCGCCTTGAGGGTTTCCTGCGATCCGGTCAGCTCAAACTCCTGCTCAGCTAAGATCAGCTGATACACCAGCTTGGCCCAGGTTTGATAGGCCGCGGCGGGGCCTTCCATCCAGAACGAGGCGATGCGCGACTGGCGCGGCTCGCCAGCGCGGGTGCCGTGCCGGTCGATGGTTTCGCCTTCGCGCAGCCAAACGCAGGTGTCGGGATGATTGAGCGCCCGCTTTTCATGGGGCTCTATCACCCGACTGCAATGCGGGCATACCACCCGCGCAGCTTCTGAGGCTCGGACCGGATCGGGCTCCGCCTTATCGTCGGGCCACTGCATGTTTTCCTGCACCGGCTGGAAGTGCTCGCCACAATCTGGGCAAGGCCAATACAAGCGACGGCGATCGCCTTGGTTATAGAGCTTGATGATCCCTTCGCATGGCGGCGCTTCGTGCGAGTTAGCAGACGGCGGACGCCAGCGCGGATCGATCACGTCATGGCCCGGGCTGCTCTCCACCGCTGTCATGCCGGCTGACATGAAAGTGGTGGTCCGCTTCGAAGCCAGCGAGTAGCCATCGCCCTCGCCATCAATATCCAGCGGCCAGCGGTCGTAGTCGGTCAGCAGCACGTTGCGGTAATCGGATGACGACAGCACGTTAATCGAGGGCCAGCCGATCTTGAGGTACATGCCCGACTTGAAGATCTTATCGTGGACGTTGTTGTCGTGCCGGATAGGGCTCATCCGCTGAGCGATCAGCGGCGACGCCCGGAAGGTACGGTCGAGCCGCTTTTTGCTGTGCTCGCGCGCCTTCTCTTCCGTCAGCTGCACCAACAGGGTGTCAGCGGGATCGCAGTAAATGACGTAACAGATAAACCCGTCGATCAATCCAATGGTCTTGCCGGTTCGGGCCGGGCCGACGAAGATCACCGCATCGTACTGACGTGACGCCAAGCAATTGATTGGCTCATTCATGTAGCCGGTCAGGGTGTCGTCCCACGCTTCGGAGTTAGCAGCGCCCTTCGGTACCCGCATGGATTTCTTGATGGCCTCAACCACTTTGAGACGACTGGGTGCCCGCAGCATCTCGGCCGTATCGACTCGCCCTTGTTCGGCGCTGGCGTATGGAGGGAGGATCACGCGTTCTCCTCCTCGAGTTCATCGGCGTGGATAATGGCTTCGGCCATCGCATTGCGCACATCGTCCACCATCGTCTGCACCTTACTGACTGCTGACGGCGGCAGGCCGCAATCGCGCTCGAGCTTATCCGGCAGCGTCTCCAGCTCCAGCACCATCACCTTGGCGAACTTGGCTAACTCAGCGCGGTGGAGTGGATCAGGCATCAGTTGACTGATCTCGGTTTCGTACTGCAGCCGCTCACGCTCTGACTTGTAATACGCCAGCCGGTCCTGCGGCTCGAGCTTATCGGGATCGACCTGATCCCCAGCTGCTTCGCTCTTGCCAAACAAAGCCCGGGCGGCAACCGCCAACTTGAAGACCTTGGCACCGCGCTCAACCCCAGCCGCTGGGGCACCATCGAGGCGCTTGGAGACCGTGCGGCGATCCATCCCAAAGGCGATGGCCAATTTCGAGATGGACCACAGCATGGTCGCTGGATCAGTCGAAACGTCTTTAGCCATGGGGGTTTCCGTTAAAAATGCTCAGGTTGCTCAGGTCGCAGACCGCATGGGAATAGGGATCTAGGGCACCTGCGGTGGATCACTAAAAGACCGAAAATTTCGCAAATACCGCGCTGCGGCGCCCCCACGACAGGGGAGAGGGGTCGGAAGGACCCGCGAAGGCCTTATGCTAGGCCTTTGCGGCGCAGGTCGTTGTTGAGAGCGCGCCGAAATTCGACGCGAAAGCATTGGTTGGCATGCTCTCTCATCGCCTTATTGATGTGGTTCTGTACTAGGGTGGCCTTGACTGATGGGCCCGAGACCAGAGTTAGCTTCTTACGGCTTCGACCATTGCGGAGCACTACTCGCGGGCCTTTGGTCGTGTTGATGATGAAGCTGCCCCTGTACTGCTTGGTTGTGCCCCAGGCTTTGGCCTCAACACCTTGCCAGCGATAGTCACCAGCAACACTCCGACGCTGCCCTCCCCTGCGCACTCGCTTCTTACTGCGACGTCGGAAGAACTGAGGACTCCCCTGCCCTGCCGATGTTGCTCGGCGGTTGGGCCTGACATGTTCAATCAGGTTTCGGGCCAGCGGACGACGCTGCGCCCTAATACTGGCTGAGGGCTCCTGCCTGCTCGCTGTGTGCATCGATAGATCTGCGCGGACGTCTTTCTGCTTGATGCCCGTGGCGGTGGCGATGGACTTCGCAGCCAGGCCACGCACTGAGCGAATAGTCCGGTTAAGACCCTGTACCGTAGCCTTTGGGATCGACTTACGCTGGGTGTGAGTCAATGCCCTTGTGGTCTGATCTATCTCAGCCTTGAAGCTGATGGCACCAACGGAGGCGACTGTGGCCACGCTTGCCTCCCTTAGTTGTATTACACATGTAATACAAAATGGTCGCGGTGACCGGGCTCTGCTGTTAATTGGCTTTCGCCTGGCGAGGCTCGACGGCCACGCATGTCACTAGCATTCGTGTCCCGGTACCGCGTTTGAACTAGGGCGCTTGGTGGTCGGTGATGCAGTTGTCCAGCGCCTCGATATACAGCTGCAGGTTGATGTGGGACTGGCGGGGGTAGAACGCACCGCCGTCGTTGGTCTGGTACCACTCAAGGCTTGGTGCTTGAGGGCAACAGTCTATCGCTGGCGTTGGGATCGCCATCTGTGAGAGTGACTGACACCCGGCCAGCAGGCTGACACCCGGTCAGCAGCAGCGTCATCCGGATCGGCTTTGATCTCATTGGCTCGGTTCTCCCGGCGGATCTGTTTGGCCTCGGCGCGGTGGCGCTCGAACTCTCGCAGGGCCGCCTGGAACACCAGAAACAATCCCCGCAGCCATTTCATCGCAAGTCGGCCTGTTTAACGACCTTTGGGTCTTCGCCATAGTCGTTTTTGGTTCGCCGATAGTTGCCGGCCAGCCAGTCGAGAAAGGTGATCAGCGCAATCGGCAGCTTGGCCAGCCACTCACCAGGAACGTAGGGACGCATATGGGCCCAAACAGCCAGGCCAATGGCGATCCAGCCGAGCCCGCTAGCGTTGCCGAAGATGGCGATGAGCAGGGGTTCAATGGCGAAGGGCTCAGCCAGCTCGGCGGCCTGAATGGTGGCAGTAAGGAAGAACGTGGCCACCAGGATGAGGAAGGCGAACCAGAACGGATTGCGGAAGATCGGTTTCATAGCTTGCTCCAAAAAAGGCCCCGCCGATTCCGGGCGGGGCTGTTAAGGGCCTGCACAGCAGACCGGCAGGGAGTGCAGTATTAACTGCGACAGCGTTGATATTCGAGCTGACGGCGCTTAACGATGCCAGCGCAGTTGGATTCAGGGAAACGGCAGTCTTTGCCGCTAACAAATACCCAGCGTTTGAGCTCGTCGCAGGCTTCAAGGCCTTCTCCGGCATTGAGCCGGCGCACCAGGGTGGAGTGACGGAAGTTGCCTTGGCCAACGTTAAAAACAAAACTGGTGAAGGCGTCGAACTGACCTTGAGTGAGCGGCACCTTGATATAGCGGTTAACCGCCCTCTCGGCCGAGCGTACATCGGTGACCAAATACTGGGCAATATTGTCATCGGAAAGAATGCCACCCTCAGTAATGCCGATGGTGTGGCCTATGCCAACAGTCCAAGTATCAGCGCTGCACTGATAAGCGGCTCGCTCACACCCTTCGAGATCAGCCAGCATCTGCAGGCCTTCTCCGCTAATCTGCAGTCCTGGGGCGAGGGACACGACGATGGCGAGAATGGCGCCTACTACGCATCCGCCGGCTGCTTTACCGCTTCTGTTCATGATTGTTTTGATCCATCAATTCGCGCATCTTCCGCTTATGGTCGGCATCAATAAGGCGCATCTGCCGCTTGTGCCAGATGTCATGAGCCAAGCTTGCCAGATAGCAAAAGGTACCAAAGAGGGCGATCCACTGCTGTAGAGTCAGGGCACCAAATCCGGTCACAAACAGCGCGCTGATCTTGGCACCGGCACTCGATGTTTCATTCATCCGTAACCTCTTCAGATGGCTTGCTGACAGACAGCGTATGAAAAATCCTGCCTTGGGAGGGCGGGATTTGCGCGGGGGTATAAATACGCTAAGCGCCAGAGGGGAACCGCGTCACGTTAGAGAAACGATGACAGTTTTCAGGGGAAAAAACCGGACAGGATCTTGTCCGGAGCGTGCAAGAATGCCGAATCTCAACTTTCGCCACTGAACTTAACAAACAATAGTTGCGTCATATCAATCATCTAAAATGCTAAACATTGACTTAGGCAAAACTTGACGAGATAGTAGTGAAAAGCAAATCTACAACCATTGAGGAGAGTACCCACTCAGGCTGACTTGACTACTGCAAATAGATTACCATCAATATAAGCATGTACCTATATCGTAACCTAAGTAATTTGTAAGATCGTCTAGTAAACAAAGGAGTGTAAAAAATGAATGTGAATGAGTTTTTTGTTAGAAGCAAAGAGCCAAAGTGCGGAACAGCTTTCGTACTTATGCCATTTAATAAAGAAATGCTTCCTGTTTATGAGCATGGCATTAAGCCTCTTGTAGATAGTATGGGACTGATATGTAAGAGAGCCGATGATTTATATACAAGCCAAAGCATTCTGGCTGACATTTGGGATGAAATACAAGAGGCAGAACTTATTATCGCCGATCTCACAGGAAAAAACCCTAATGTTATGTATGAACTCGGCTTATGCCATGTACTTTGGAAAAAGGTCATACTACTATCACAAGGACCAGATGACATACCTTTTGACTTAAAGCAATGGCGTGTGATTTTTTATGACTTCACTTTCGCGGGTTCCGCTAGATTAAAAGAAGAACTGGAAAGAGCAATTGTTGCCATTAGACAAGAAGAGTCTATAGAAGCAAACTTAATCGCACTTCCTTCATCACCATGCATCCAAGAAAATAAGAAAAGCATCGAAAACGAGGAAAGTGCGAATAGCACCGAAGGTGAAGACAGTTGGCTTTTCGGCACAATATCCAATTGGAACACCGAGAGAGAAACCGGTTTTATTCAGGCTGGTGAAAAAAGCTATTACTTCAAGAAATCTTACTGCTTCAACTCTACCTGGGACTGTAAACCAGGAGACCGAGTTTCATTTAAACCTCTTCCTCCTCTGGGAGACACTAAAAACGAAAGAGCAAACTTCATATTTATTGAAGGCCAGGTCATTAAAGGTAGTGTGATCAATGTTACCTCAGGATACTCTTTTATCGAGATCGCTAGTTCCGACGGTGTAAAACATAATCTTTTTGTTTTGAGTGGCGGTCAGAACTTAAGTGCCGGCATAGACGTTAAAGTCAATATAAGTAATAACGTAAAAGGGCCGATTGGCATCGATGCGACTGTAATTACAGAGTTGGCTGAACAAACTTAAGCCACTTCCGTTTGCCATACTGGCCGGCGCCTAGCTTATTGTCTCAGGACCGGCCAGCGTACTCTATGTGGCACTCTTAATCTAATTATCCATACCTAGCCCACTTGCCCCCCCGTGTAGTGGCAAGCTGGATGGCTCGCTCATTGGAAACCTCATCGGAAGCGTTGGAGAAAGTCGGGCAACAAAAAGCCCGCCTGAGGAAGGCGGGCTTTAACGTCAGGGAACAACACAAAGCGATGAAGGGGTAATCGCGTCACGTTATGGAAATGATGGCGAATTTTAGGGGCAAAAACCGGACAGGATGCTGTCCGGTCTACTCAATGACGCAGAACACAGCAACTTATGGCTTTGGATTACGGGAAAAACTCAGCTCAACGGAAAGTCATCCTGCACCTTTCAGATAATGTGAGTGGCAGGAATGGCTGCAGGAACGGCTCTTCATCGATCATCTGAAAGTGTTGATTCCCCAATGACTGCTGTAGGTCACTAGCTAACAGTGTAGATACTCGAAAGTACTTTACCGATTGAATCCCCCCAGAGATTTGATAAGAAAAGTTAATGACCTTCCTATGCTTATGCATTACTATGAAAAGTGAGTAATTCATTTGAATATAAAAGGACTTATATGCAAATAAAGTTTATTGGCGCGACAAAGGACGTGAGCGGTTCTTGTACACTCCTGAAGCATCTGAGGCAGGATACATTATTTTTGGTAGATTGCGGATTGCATATAGGTACAGCGGAAGCAGACTGGATAAACAAAAATAATTTCACCTTTAATCCCCAAGACATACGTTTTGTTTTACTTACTCACTCTCATCTAGATCACTGTGGTTTAATTCCTAAATTATATAAGGATGGATTTAAGGGAAAGGTTTACTGCACAAGGGCCACAGGTGAACTAGCCAAGGTTGTTATGTCGGACTGTGCAAAAAATTCAAATTTTTATGATTATTCACACGTAAACTCAGTTGACTTCCATTATATTGACACGAGAGATAACTCTGGCTGGGGGAAACTGTTTTGTTTAACAAATGATTTAAGAGTGTCGTTTCTTAGAGGAAGTCACATATTAGGATCGAGTAGCATCTGTATCAACTGGGGTTTTGAAGATGATCCCGAAAGCAAAGGAAAAACCATTTTATTTAGTGGCGATGTAGGATGTAACTTTGATGATAATGAATACCTACCTTTATTAAAGTCAAATCATTTCCCTTTCCCTGATACGAATTTTATCGTCATCGAGTCAACTTATGGCGGGAGGAATAGGGAAAGTAAGTATAAATCAGATAAAAAAAGGCTAATGGCATTAGAAGAAATAATTATTGACAAAGTGATTAATAATGGTGGGAAAATTTTTATTCCCGCTTTTTCCATCCATAGAACACAAGAGATCATTTTCGACCTCTATCGAACCATGTTGTCTCTAATGGGAAAAGGCATCCTTCCTAATTACTTAAACGATCGAGAAGGTTATTCCAGCAAGAAATTCGCTATTTGTGTCGATTCACCAATGGCCGTTAAGGCCAATAGAGTATATATAGAGGAATTTTTTAGAACAAAGCGTAACGGCAAGCACATATACAGAAGTGGGATTGTAACCGATATATACGCTAAGGCTTTGTTAGAAATATTTGAGACTGCCAATTATACTTTTGAAAGTGAAAGCGATGGTGCTCTTGGGTTTATTTCAGTTATTGATAGAGCCGGGCATGCAAGTAAAAAAGGAAAGAGAAGCAAGCCAAGTTCATATGGTGAGACATCTGACATAGGAAAGCGCGCATGCATTGTGGTTGCTAGCGCAGGGATGTGTGAAGCTGGACCAATTGTCAGTTACCTTGACGAATTTGGGCAAGACGTGGAAAACACAGTTGTTATGACAGGTTTTCAAGCTGCAGGTAGTCGTGGAAGAGCGATACTAGAAAGTGCTGATGAGGCTATCAAAGGCGAAGTTATAAATTTATCCTCGTATTATTCAGCCCATGCTGATGAAGATGGACTGATTAAATTTCTATTCTACTTAAGTGGGTCTGACTTAGGAAAGAAGACGACTATTTTTATAAATCACGGCACTGACAGTTCGAAAAGTGACTTAAAGAAAGCTATTGAAGACAGAGCGAGTAAGGAAAAAGAAAATGACAGAAAAATTGCCAAAGTTATTACGCTAGACGGTAGTCATGAATGGTTTGACCTCAATACCGGTGAGGAATTTCACGTTGAAGAATTTGATATACAGAAAGAAATCACCTTGCTACATGAGAAGATAGACATCTTATTGAATTTGGTTTCAAAATAAATAATGACGATAAGAGGTGCGTATCTGAGGGTGTCCAGATTTCTGTGCTAGGTACCTCTGCGGAGCCCACATTGACTACCTTTTCCAGTACAGGTTAAGAACTGAATGCTTTTGCCCTGAGGCAGTTAGCCGCCTGATGTGGGTTAGTTCCTAAGCAGCATAGCTCCGGAGGGAAGCCGATTTTAAGTGGAACAACTAAGGTTCTAGGGAGCAGAGTGATTGAATTTTCCACACCGCCAGTTGGGGCCGAAACCTGCTTCACAGCAGCCCCATCACCTCGGCCTCACCGCTTCTGAGCCACGTCCGTTCGTGCCGTTCCAGCAGCCGCAGCGGGTAGCCTTGGACGTAATGCCGAACCAGCATGAGTCGAGCTGGAGCAAACGACACGGCGTCGACAGCCGCCGTTGTCTGCTCCACCCATTCTGGATAGTAGATGGCTTCCGCTTGGTGACTAAACAGGTGCTGTGTGCCGGCGCTAATGACGCCCGTCTGTGCAATGTCCCGTATCCGCTCAATGCTGTTGGTGCGCGGCCAGCCCTGCCCTTCCCTACTGGCGGCGATAACCTTGCCCCAGACACGGAGATCAGACCGGACTTGTTTCAGCGTTTTCATTCGCCAGCTCCGCGCTAATAGGTGGGTTCGCGACGGAGTCGAGCGACGTTCGCTTCGGTTTGCGTCAAGGGTTGGTAGTAGCCGTGCTTGGCCGTCGCCTTTACCGTCGTCGTATTGGAAACAAAATGGCGCTCAAAATCGACCACGATGCCATTCAACTGTGCCTGCATCCGCACCAAACCGCGCATCATGCTTTCACTGAAGCCGAACCACCCGGGTCGGTTTGCCAAGCCACGTTGCAGTATCTCACCATGCGAAGGTTTCCTCAGCTTGGCAAACTCCCGCTTAAACTCCGCGTCGCCCAGTGGCTCGACATGCAGCGACTCACAGATGCTGCTGTAGGAGTGCTCAATATGCTGAGTCTGACGAATATGGTCAGCCGAATCCGCCGCTGCCCACAACAGATGCGCCATGTGCTCCGGTCGCCCTAACGTTGCCTTATCGTAGCCGTCACGCCACGTCTCTAGCGCCGATTTAACCGACTCATCCAGCGCAATGAGAAACAGGTCAAAATCGATGCTCTCAACCACACGATCCGCCCTGTGTGCGGCCAACACGATGTTCTCCGCCATCAGGTGAATGTAACTGGGGAAACCATCGCTCATCCCCGCCATGCGAAAACGGATTTCGTCAGGCAACTGCAAGCCAAACGCCTCCATGACTGAGTCAATGATCTGATACCGGCCATCCCAGTTCAGCCGCTCTAGCGAAACCTGATGCAACTGCCGAGTGCTCGACAGATGCCCGCCGATCAAAGAATTGAGCGAGTCACCGATACCCGTAAAGATGAGCTTTACGCCACTGCGCGCATCACCCAAGTGCTTCAGCAACGTCCCAAACATCTCCCGCTCAGCTGACGACTCAATGGTGTCGAATTCGTCAATCACCACAACGGGCCGGGTCGAGTGCCACGTACTGAGCTGATTAAGCATCAGTAATGCAGAGCCGATGTCGTTTACCTCTAGGCGCTGCTGCTCTGCTTGCCACTGAGACTCATACTTCAGACCAGCAATTCCAACACTAACTTTATCCACTCTCACCGTCGAAGCGCGGCACGAAGCTTGGGCTTGCGCATGCACATCTCGCAGAATCGACACTAA
The DNA here is from genome assembly GCF_039543565.1 of Ferrimonas pelagia. NCBI lineage: Bacteria > Pseudomonadati > Pseudomonadota > Gammaproteobacteria > Alteromonadales > Ferrimonadaceae > Ferrimonas > Ferrimonas pelagia. Next base: position 75,511 of record NZ_BAABJZ010000016.1, read on the forward strand.
CGTTGCCGTAGGGCCTGCCGTAACCAAGATTGGACTGTTATCGCTCGATTGCACTTGGCAGGCGACACTATGAGCCAGTGACGACTTTCCGACCCCCCGCTCACCATAGATGAATGCATGACGACCCGGCGCATGCAGCGCATCTTCCAACTTCTCCAACTCGGCATCGCGCCCGAACAAACGTTCAGGTGAATGGATAGGCTGACTGGCACTTGAGACTTCATAGAGACGTTCAAGTACCTGAATTCGCGTAAAACCAGCAATCGCCATTAGAACAACCTCCCTGTATACCCATCGCCCACAATAACAACAGTGCATTTCTTAACCAAGGGTTTGTCAGACCGGACTTGTTTCAACGATTTCATTCGCTAGCTCCCGTTGCAGCTCGATGAAATTGAGGCGACACACCTCCTCAACGATGTAGCGCAACTGGTTGAAGGACACCGCCGCCTCACCGCTTTCCAGCCGACGCACTTGGCGTTCTGACATGCCCGCAAACTCAGCCAAATCCAGTTGCGTCATGCCCCGGCGCTTACGCGCTTCTTTGATTAACCGGCGTCCCGTTACCATTCGCCCCTCACCTACTCGTCTGCTCACTCATCCAAGAAGTCTTCCACCGCCGTGGTCACGATTAACTGCAGCTGTAGCGGCTGGCCCAGATGATGCCCAAGGCCCAGTACAATCGCATTGTCATCGTGCTTACCCTCGGCCATCTCCACCAGCAGCTGGCGCACCAGCTCTTCCATCGGTTGGCCCAGGTTGCTGGTGAACTGCATTGCGTTTCTATCCATCGAAATATCTTCCTCTGTGAAAGATGTGCCAAAACCCCACTCAGCCCAGTAACGGCGCACTCTGCGGCGGGATGCTATTTTCCGTCGGTGTCGGCATCGTGTCGGAGTCAGCCCCTCGCGATATCGCAATGAGATGGGTGTGCCACTGGGTCAACGCCAACCGTTTCTGCTCCTCGACGTAACTGTGGATGTAGGCTTGATCCAGCTTGCTCAACGCATGGTTCAGCAACGACTCCGCCACGTGATAATCCACGCCTAAATCCGCCCAGCTGGTGCGGGCTAACTTACGCAAATCGTGCGCCGTCCATTCGCCGCCACTGACACAGCGCACCAAGTCATTGGCCTGCGTCTCCGTTAACGGCAGTCGCGAGGTGGCGCTGCGGCGGGGAAACAGAAACGGGCCGTAATACGCCAACATGCGCTCCTGCCACAAACGGTGTGCCTGCAGAATGGAAGTCAGGTACGGCGTCACCGGTAAGCGATGCTCACGGTCGGACTTGGTCAGCTCCGCGGGGATCACCAACAAGCCACTGGCCTCATCCAGATGACGCCAGCGCAACTGCCGGGTCTCGCCAATGCGCGTCCCCAACGCCAACATCACCCCGCACAGGGTCTGGCCTTCATGAGTGGCCCGCGCCAACTGCGCCATCAATCGGGGTAAGTCGCCGGACTTCAGGCGGCTCGCCTTGGCGCGGATCTGCCCATCGGTAAAATCGGAGAACACCAAACTCGCCAGTGGGTTACGCGCCAACAACTGCAGCTTATCGGCCTGCCGAAACGCCCGCTTCAATACCGCAAAGTGAGCGCGCACTGTTCCTAAGCCATAGCGTGACTGCATCGGCAGGAAATACTCGGTATCCACCAGTGCGTGGCTCAGCTCATCGATACGCTCTGCCCCCAACGCGGGTAGCAGGTGCTTATCGACGCTGCTTTTAATGTTGGTGCGGCGCTTATCACTGAGACTGCGATCGACCAATGCTCGGTCGCGGTACCAGCGCAGCAGCTGGCCCACCGTCGTCCAGTCGTTGAGGTTGGGCTGCTCCCCCTTGGCGAACATCGCGATCAACGACGGCAGCTCGTCCAGCACCGCCGCCACCGTCAGCGCAGGCCAACTCCCCAGCTTGAAGCGACGGGTCTTGCCCTGCTGATTGAGCACCAGATACCAACTGGCCGAACGTCGTGCCCGGTGCGGCCGCAGGGTCAGCGGGTAACGCGGGTCCGTTAACGCCGTCACCGTCGCATCCGCCATCGCCCGCTTGATGCTGGCCTCACTGAGTCTGCCGGTTAGCGTGGACATACACCGCGCCCCCGCTGCCGTATCGCCGCCATCCGCCGCTCGATTTCCGTGGCACCGCCACAACGGGCCATCACCTTGCGGGTCAATTCCGGCATCGCCGATCTCGCGGGCAGCTCAGGGCGGATCTCCGCTAGGTATTCGCCCCGGCGCTGCTTGGCGCGCTCCTCACTCAACGCCGCGGCATAGACACGGCGGGCACGATTCTCATCGAGCTGAGTGCGGCAACGCCACGCCACCCGTTCACGGGCACGACGTTCGGCGTTATCGCGACAGGGCCGCTTGGCGATCATCGCATCAAAGTCCGCAGCGCTATCGGCGCCGGTGCACCAGTCGATAAACTCCCCCGGCGATGGGAAGAACGCCCGCCCCGCTGCCCGCGCCGCTTTCAAACCAACGGCAAACTGCGCTGGTTGGGTCACGCCCGACTCCATCAACGCCTTGGTCCACGCCCGCTTGGCCTGCGCCAGGCTCTCCGCCGTCTGGTAGCTGCGATGCCACGCGGGGCAGATAGCCATCAGCTCGCCAAACAGCTTGTTGATAAACGCCCCGTCATTGGGACTGAGCTGCGGCCGCGCAGCCTGCTCACCGCCCTGCCCCACCAGCTCGCTCACCGCATAATCCCTCACTGAGTGCATCGTCATTCGCTCCAATCCCCGTTAATCCAGCTCATATCCGTGTGGTCCAACCCGCCATGGCTCGGCGGCGAAGCACGAGGCTGGCCACGCTCGCGCCACTGCAACGCCTCCACCAGGTATCCCTCAAACTTACTGGCCCGAAACAAAGTCTCTGGCCGCAGGTAGCGTTCCATCGTGGGGTGGTTAAGCCATTGCGCCGTCATGCAGTCGACCACCAGCAACAGGTCATCCACCGACGCGCCCGCATTCAACCGCGCCACCACCAGCTTGCCCGACGCACCATCCAGCCGAGGCGCATAGCGTCGACCGGTCGCCACGTTGAGATGGGCGATCACCTGCCGAACCGGCTCAGTCAGATCGGGCTTCGAAACCGCTGGGGGATTTAGGGGGATCTCTTGATCTTGATCTTGATCTTTCTTTGGTGGGTGTCGGTTTTGACCCGTTTTCGAGTCAGTTTTGACCCGTTTTCGGGTCAGTTTTGACCCGTTTGCTAAAGGTCGGTTTTGACCCGTTTTCGGGTCAGTTTTGACCCGTTTGCCCAACTGCCATTGCGACAAGTTGGGATTCGGCCCTATCGCTCTGCCCTGCTTCAACAGCAAACCGCGCGTCACCAACTGGCGCAACTCGCGCCGCAGGTTGGCGATGTCGCCCTGATAAGCCAGCGCCTCGGCGATCTGCCCCGGACTCAACCAGTCCGACGATTTGCCATAACCATAGGTCAGCCGCAGCACAGCCAGCATCACCCTTTGTTGCAGCCCGGACAGTTCGGTGCGCAGCAAGTGATCCAGCAGATTATTGGCAATTCGGGTATACCCCTCGCTCAGGCTTGCTTGGCCCGCGCCGGGGAAATCGTGAATTTCAGCACCCATCACCCACTCCCTGCCGAGCGGCAATCAGGCGAGCGAACAAGGCCCAGTAACGTCGCGCTTCGCTGCGCGAGATGGCAAACCCATAGTGGTAATAGCAGCCGTTTCGATGCCGTAGCATACGCCCCTCCCCCAACAACAATCTGTCGAACTGCGTTAACGCAACTGGCCGCGACGCAGCGCCAGCTTGGCGATTTGTCCCTGCAGCGAATCCACTGCTGCCGCCAGTTCCTGCTCCTCTCGCGGCGAAATGCGGCCATCAGCCATCGCCTCCAGCAAGGTATTGGCCAGCGCCCCCTTGCCCGACTCCAGCGCCAGCACGGTTTGCAACACCTGCTGCGCATCCCCCGCTATCGACTCCAGCGGCTCCAGCCGATAGCCACACACCCGGGCAAATTCCGACACAATGCGCGCGTCACCGGTTGCCACCGACACAGCAACCGCATCGGCCAGACGAAGATGGTGATCCGTGTTGTGGGGATTGAAGCGATTGGAGGTGATATGGGGTGAACTCCCCACATGATCTGAAAGCGCATTGGCGCCATGCACCAACGCAAATGAATGCGCAGCCGCCAAAACCTGTGACACGTCGTTACTCGTTATCATTTGCAAACCTTCCTTGTAAGCTAATCTGACACGGTGTTTTCGTGGGTGACTCGCTGGACGACAAAACCCCTTGGGTTATCTTTTCCAGTTGCAGCGCCCGTAACGGAGGAACTTCGACTCCCCATTGGCTGACAGACTGGGGACGTATTCCGAGAACTTTTGCCAACTGCGTCACGGAGCCGAAGTGAGTTATCGCCTTTTCCTTGAGCATCAGAACCCTTTTGATCAACCGTTAACGAACTAAAGGTAAGTTTACTTACCTTTAGTGTCAAGATAAACGACCATGAGGCGGTGTAAGCTAACTTACATGAACATAGGAACTCGAATCCGCCAGAGAAGGCAGGAACTTAATCTGACTCAAGCCGCACTTGCGAAAGTTGTGGGGGTAAGTCGTGTTTCGGTCACCCAATGGGAATCCGGTGAAACCAGCCCAAAGGGGAGCAACCTTGTCGCGGTGTCCGCTAAGCTGCAATGCGATACTGCCTGGCTGGTGAACGGCGACAAGTCCAAGGCCCCCAAGTCCAGCAAACTGATGCCTATCAGCGCTTGGGATAACAACACGACGTTAGATGCAGATGAAGTGGAAGTGCCCTTCTTCAGCGAAGTCGAGTTATCAGCAGGCAGCGGTACATACGCCGTGAATGAAAATCCTGGGCCTAAGCTGCGCTTTGCCAAAAGCACGCTGAGAAAAAGCGGCGTACCTGAAGCAAGTGCCGCCTGCGTGCGTGTCTCCGGTAACAGCATGGAGCCCGTATTACCCGACGGCGCAACGGTAGGGATCAATACCGCCGATACCCAGATCGCCGACGGCAAAATGTACGCGGTTGAGTATCACGGCATGCTGTTGGTGAAACGCCTGTTCCGACAGCCTGAAGGCATCGAACTACACTCTTTTAATCGTGAAGAACACCCAACCCGGATGATCACCAAAGATGACATGGAGCAGTTCCGCGTACTGGGACGCGTCTTCTGGTACTCCGTTCTGATTTGATGGCGCGCTGCTGTATGGGTGTCTGCTCCCGTTAGTAACGTTGACAACCAGCACTAACGTCTTAGTAGCGCTGTGAATCTAGCAATTTATTGTGAACCTACTTCTTAACCCCTTTGTACCGTGAGTTCCCCGTGGTGGCCAGCCTTAACCTAGGTGTCAAGGGCTTGACTGACAATGCTAGCATCACCATCAATAACGGTTACTTGTCGCTTAGAACCCTCTAGCCCCCCTTTAACTCTCTTCAACAATAGACAGTACCCTGTTGCACTTAGCCAACAGGGCACGATAATATGAGTGATGACTAATAAATGCACAAGTTAGTGGATAGGGTTGGCAAGGTTATCAATGGAAAATTTTGGAAGTTACTTCATCGAACCGTTAGGGAAGATCGGGCAAGGCGGGTTTGGGTATGTTGAAAAAATAAAACTATATAATTCCACCATGTCACCTTGTGGAACATTTGCTAGAAAAGTATTCTCTCCTAGTAGTAGTGTTTTAGCTCAAGTATCAAAGGATGATTTAAAAAGGCGATTCATTAGAGAGGCAATGTATCAGTCCAAATGCACTCACAAAAACGTTAACTACATCTGCCTTTTAAACAAACATGCAGACAACCCTTACTTTGTTATGGATCTTGCCGTCTGTGACCTCGCCTCTGACATTACCAATTGTGCTCTAACCGACTTGCAAAAAATTGAAGTGGTCAAAATGATTTCTCAAGGTATTTTGAGAATTCACAATAAAGGTTTTTTACATCGGGACTTAAAACCTCAAAATATTCTAAGGATGCCTAGCGGTGCCTATGCCATAAGTGATTTTGGCCTGGTAAAGAATACAGATAGTGCAGCAAACACCACAGCACTAACGGCCATAGGCCAAGCCATGGGAACGCCGCGATATATGGCGCCAGAAATACTATACAATGCAGAATATTCAATAAAAACAGACATTTTCTCGCTGGGAAAGGTTGCGGAAGACCTTAATATACAGGACGATGATTTTAGACAGTTAATTGCAGGCTGCTCAAGCATGGACGAAAAGCAAAGATATGATAGCATTGACGCTTTTATTCAAGATGTAGCTAGCCTTCAAGTTCAAAGAGGTGTCCGCCATGCTTAACCGTGAGTTAACAAACATTATTGAGTCAGGATCATTCTCTTTCCCAAAGACGGCTGAAAGAAAGAATCAAGATTCCGTTCTACCTCCCAAGAAAGTTGATAACGGCTATCTTTTTGCTGTTGCAGATGGTGTGGGCTCATACGCTGGTGGCGAACAGGCTTCCAGCATTGCAATTGAGTTTTTAGAGAGTCTTACCAGTGCCAATGATATTTGTGACGCTTCCTTTGTTTTCAATTCGATAAAGCATAAAATAACCCAACTAAGTCGGATAGATGACAGTTTATCTAGCGCAGCAACCACACTGACATATGGCTATATAGACTCTAATGAGCTTGTAATTGGCCACATTGGTGACTGTAGGCTTTACATAAAAAAAGACCGTAAACTAAAACAGATTACTCGTGATCACACTCGTTATCAGGAACTAGTTGAAAACAAAGTTTTCACAAAGAAATTCTTAGAAGACAAGAAAGCCAAAAGTATCTTGACGACTGCCATATCAAGCAATGTTACTATGGAATACGACACACTCAGGTTACCAGTCAAAAACCTGGTTGATTGTAGTGGGGAAGTTTCACTTTACATTATGTCCGACGGAACACACGGCGCTTGGGATAAACGGCGTAGAATTGTAGAGACGACGGTCTCAAACATAACATCAACCTTGTACACGTTAATCAAGAGGGTGAGGTATCACGGTCCTTCCGATGATTATTCTGCCGTAGGGTTGACGATACATTTAGATGATAGCCGTGACCTGGTTTTACTTTGATATAACAGGCTCGATTAACTTTCCAAAAGCTAAGGGAAGTTAACTTTAATTAATCTTGAGCATCAGTTCTAGCTGTCCATAGCAGTGGACTTTGAAGGTGCTATCGGCTACTACAGAGCCGATAGCACCTCCTCTAGAAAGCAGTCGTCAGCAAGTATGCCGGTACCAAACGGCGATAATTTTTTGGTATTGGACTGCTGCGCTTCCATGCCCGCTCGCAACTAATCACTCACTCGTATCCCTGCCCCATTGAGGCCTCTCCCCTTAAACCCCAGCCCAAAAAACAAGAGGATTCGATCCTCCTCGATTTATATCGATTACTTGACCAGCGATGTAAGTTAACTTACATTTAGGTAAGTCACTATTGAGGACGAACCATGGAACGGATCGAATGCCCCAGCTGCAGGATGCAGTGCTACGCCTACGCACCCACCAGTAACAGCGGTCGCTGGCGCGCCAGTTGCAACCACTGCGGTATCAGTGTCACCGCAAGCAGCCGCCAACTGCTGCCCCCTAAGACAGAGCCTGACTATCGTCGCGGCCCCAAACCTTGCCGGAGGCGCACATGACGACCCCCATCGCGATCCACCAAGGTCGTGCAGTGCGCTGGCAGCAAGAAGCTGATCGACTCGGCCACTACCTCAAGCTCTATCAAGGCACCGCACATCACGCTTGGGTCAAACAAGCCAAGCAAGAGGCTGAGCGGCGTGCGCGCTTTCATCGGAGCCAATGCACTGGCCCCAAGCGCCATGCATTGCTGTCCTGTAACACCACAACCTACACGAGCCATGAATGCCAAGGAGGACAAGATGATAAGTGATCGCACCTTTGAAACCTTAATGGACGAGTTGAGCACGCCACAGCCGTGCGCCACACCGGGCCGTCGTCATTGGCGCGCTATCGACTCGCTGCAAGACCGTCGCCGCATGCGCGCCATCAACAATGCGTTTGACGATCCTAGCGCTGAGATTCCTCGCTCTAAAGGGCTGTTGCTCGCGGGCGCGCCGAGAACCCAAACATCTGACTATCCGCGCCTGCCCGATAAACAGGTGGAGCAGATGAAGGCGTGCATGGTGTCCCGTGGCGGCTGGTGGAGCAACAAGCGTTGCCAACGCGAGTTTGGCGTCAGTCCCGCGCAAGGACAGCGTCTGATTGGCGCGTTCGCCGTGAATGACAGCGGTAAGCGTTACGGGCCGGAGGGAGTGGAAGTCACCGCCAAATGCTACAACGAACCACAGCAAGGGGAACATTGAGCATGCAACATTTAATGCCACTCAAAGACTGGGCACAGCAGGTGTTTGAAGGCGAAACGCCCAACATGACGACGCTGCACCGCCTCCGTAAGAACGGGCGCATTGCGCCCCTGCCCCAACGTGTCGGCCGTACCTGGTGGGTGCCACGCGAAGCGCAGGTGCTACCGGAGCAGTCCATCGCCACGCGCCCGAGCAATGACCGCGTATCGAGGATCTTCAAACATGGTTAGACGGCGCGATATCTACCTACCCCAGAACCTCTATGCCACCAAGCGGGCCAACGGTCGCACCTACTTCCAATGGCGCGACCCGCGCACCGCCAGGTTTCATGGCATGGGCAGCGATCCCGACCGCGCCATCGCCGACGCCGTCGAGTTGAATCGCTTGGTGCAGGAACAGGTCACCTCGCACCTCAGCGCCATCATCGAGCAAACTCCGATGGCACGAAAGGCCAGAGGGATCACCACCGGCGACTGGCTCGACCGGTATATGGAAATCCAAGAGCAGAAGCAACAGACTGGGGAGCTCAAGCCCAACACCATCAAGACGCGCCGTTCGTTGATTAAGATAGCGAGGCACAAATGGGCACTACTGCCGCTGAAATCCATCGACACCAAAGCTGTGTTTGAGTTATTGGAGGAGGTTAAGTCAGAAGGGAAGCACCGCACCGCATCCGCGCTGCGCAGTACCTTGATTGATGTGTTTATCGAAGCGGGCCACCGCGGTGAGTTGGAAGGTGGCCATAACCCAGCTGCCGCCACTAAGGGTGTTCGGGTGAAAGTAGAGCGGTCGCGCCTAACCTGGGACGACGCCAAGGTCATACTTGCCGAAGCCGACAAGCGAAAGCCTTGGTGCGGCAATGCGATGCGCCTAGCTCTCGTCACGGCCCAACGAGTCTCGGACATTCATGCGCTGCAGTTTGCCAATGTCGAGGGGGACTTTCTCAAGTTTGAGCAAGCAAAAACCGGCACCCGCTTGGCACTGCCATTGGCGCTGCACCTCGACGTGCTGGGAATGTCTTTGGGGGATGTGATCAGCCAATGCCGTGATCGGGTTCTATCCCGCCACTTAATCCACCACACCCGCAATTCAAACAATGCACCACCGGGCGCCGCCGTTCACCAGAACACCATCAGCCGCTCGTTCCAACTGGCCCGCAACGAAAGCGGCCTAAGCTGGGAAGGCACGCCACCGAGCTTCCACGAGCTGCGCTCCCTCTCCGCACGCCTTTACCACGAGCAAGGGATCGACACCCAAACCCTACTGGGCCACAAAGACCCGCGGATGACCGAGAAATACCGCGACAGCCGAGGCGTCGAGTACATCACGCTGGCAGTGTGATGGTTTGCTTTGTGGGTTCCGATTCGCGCCCCGGAGCGATCGTTCATTTGCTAGCGTCTCATGAATAGAACCTCTCTGCTTCACACCTAAACAATGGGTGCGTACTATGAACACCTCCTGCCTTCATGCGCGCTAAAGCAATGGAAAGCTGAATTTTATAGTTAACTATCAGAATCTTAATCTGTCGCTCGATTCACTAGTTATTAGAGTCTTTCGTTCCTTTTACTCACCCGCTGACTACAATGTCCGACTTCAATTCCAGTTCGCTTTCTGGCAAAATAGGCTGCATGTATAAGTTGTATACACTCTGATTTAAGCTAAAGTTTTTCTTCAACTTCCTTTCGTGGTTTTTTATAAACCTATCTATTATTGTGTGACCTTTAGTGTTCTTCAATACGTCGCTTGCATGCTCCACAATACCTCTTTGCAAAGCTAATGGTATTGAGTCACCATAGTTTTCAAGCATCTTGTCATATGCATTTTTGTCCCCCATTGATAACTGAATGCTATTAAGCCAAAAAAGCTCAACACACTCAATATCATTCGGTACCCCTCGAGTGCAAAGCTCCAAAGACCTCTCATCTATAGCCTCGCTGAAATACTCAAATCCAAGAGTGTCACAAAGCGTATGCGTCATAATACATAAAAGGGAGATTGTGGTGAGAGACGAAAGGCCATCTTTGGTTTTCCCTTGCACGGTGTCGCAATAAATCTTTGCCGCATCACTTACAGATCTATTGAGAAATTTCTTAATAGAATCGTAAGGTGTCAGGTAGGCAGCCAACATAAATTCACCCGAGTGAAATATTTTCATCAGCTTCAATGCCTCCGAGGTGAATTCAATATTGCTAATTGATTCAAGCAGTTCAGGGCAGTCTCTTTGCAACCCCACGAAAAAGAAGTAAGTGTTCGACCAATACGTATCAAATATATCTTCGGATATAACTGCTGTATTATTTTTATCCAAACCTGCTGCATAAAAGTATTCGGAAAAAGTTCTATGCCTGAAGCGAATTGTATTCTTGTGTTTATTGATAGCAAGGATGTCTGTCTTTCCCATCCACAACTCGAACACTTCATCTTTATCCAGACCTAGATTTCTGGACGTGACATATTGATTTACCAGCGCTTCAGCATCCCCTAACGACACTTCATACAGCGAGTGATCCATCATGAACTTTGCCAGCTCAATAGTCACACTACCGATTACATCGTACTCTTGCTGAGATTGTAAACCTTTGTCCATATCCCATCTCCCAAGGCTTAACTCCATATACTTAGTATACAAATCGGTCATTGTTGATGGTATTTCTTGAATATTTTCATTGAGTAATTTTGCAAGCAAAAGTGCTGAAATTGGCGTCTTTGGTAAGACTTTCATCAAAGGAGACTTATCCAAGTCTTTCAATAAGTTTCTATTACCCAGGCTAGCCTTACATACTTGGCCAATCAACGATACAACTTGCTTAATTGTTAATGAACACAAAGTATAACGATCAAATTTGGTCTCAATCTCTTTTTCCAATTCAGGGTCATCAAATCCCCTCGTGGTTATTATGATACTAACATCAAGCCCCTGAGGCCTAGTAGATACAATCGTCTCTATAATTTTGAGCTTTTCTCCACCGGAGAGCTTAGTTTCATCCAGTCCATCGAGCATCACTAGGAACTTTTCTACAGGCTCCTTATCAATTTCTATAGACACATTTTCGATAAGCCTACCTATATTACAATCAAAGTCCGATATGAATTCCTTAAATGGCAGCAGTACGGGTATGGTTTTATTAACGTTGTAATTGCTAACGGTAGCTAGCTCTATAGCCAAGTTCGCAAGCAACGTCGATTTCCCTGTGCCCATTACAGCTTCAATAAACAATAAATCAGAGCTAGCTATTACTTGCTTAATGTCACTCTTTCTAAATCTTTGTTTATCACTTATTTGTCTATCTACACTCAGCTTCTGAAGTCTCTGTTCAATGTAGTCAATTCTTCCTGTTGACTCACTTATTAAATTGCTTCTACATAGGTTGTCAGCAAGTTTTCTAACTGCTTCGAGATATAACCCTGTCTTCTGGTCAATATCATCCCAATATGCCGGATAATGAATATCAATCAACTTACCTAAAGTTTCAAAAGCGATAAACTTAACATTTGACGAATCATGTTTGTAGCTGATTTTCTTTTGAGCGTTTTGGGTTATATTTGCGTTTGACACCACCCAAATCTCGTTCAGTGTTATCCTTTTTTTTCCACTCTCAATTACTCTTTCAATCTTGCACTCTTCAATTTGCCGGTTTATCTCTGTGTGGTCCTGCTTTATTTGACCGACCTTAACCACACAACCTATATAAATCTCAATCCCTAATATGTCATCATCCTTTACAAGAATGAAGTCAGCGCCCATTTCATTAGGCCCCTGCGTATATAGAACGGATTTGATGTTTGGTATTTTATTAAAAAGCGTCCTTAGTAACGGATGAAAATCTCGAACCTCATCACGTATTTCCATCAATCTTCTTTGTTTTATTTTGTCCATTATATTCCCTCACTGATTATCTTTTAAAGATAATTCCTTGTGCTGAAGCCACACTCTCAATAGTGATCGCGCCACCAGCCGACCATTAACCTCAAAACTGATGCATTGTCTCCGAGGCTATCAATTTCAATGCTGACCCTACTAACTTTTGCTATTCCTTAGCGGCCGTAATCAAACTGCATCAATGGTATCAGGGTGAAGTGAAATCCCCTTCAGGTCAACGATCGTATAGCCAGCTTCCCCCTCACAAGATCCGCGGTCGGTTTTGGCACCTTTGCGGGCACACATGAGCATTCCCTGCTTACACTGGACTTTCTCATACGCACAACGAAAGTCATTGCCTACTCATCGAAACCTACCAGCCAAGCGACAAGAGTTGAACAAACAATGTGTAGACAGGGAAGTGCGACGTTCGAGAGGTGTCGATCAGTATGTATTTGCCACGATCGGGCCTGTCACTCCCGTCCCCCAAGAGCCTGCAACGAGCCACGGTCCACCGCCTTGGTGCCATGCACAGCCCGTTTGAATACGGCCCTTCTTTTGGAGATCTTTGGTAATCTTTGGTAACGCCGTAAATACTAAATTAAATCAGTGCATTACGTACGGTCAGATAGTGCCCATACAAACCAACAGAATCGACTGTACTTGCTGAAGTTTTTTAGTTTGCATTGTGATGCTCCCTATTCTTATTGTTGTTCAAACCTGTCAGGATCAGCCAGGATCGACCAGCCATTGATCGATCTTGGCGAGCAATGCCCGCTTCTGAAAGGGCTTTACTAGCACGTCGTCCATGCCGACATCACGGCAATGGCGCAGATCCTCCTCCGTGGTGGTGGCGGTCAGCGCCAAAATCGGGCCACTGTACCCCATCTGCCGTAATTGCTCGGTACACTCAAAGCCATCCATCACCGGCATTCGGCAGTCCATCAAGATCAACGAGAACGCTTGTTCTTCGACACATCGAACCGCTTCCGCCCCATTGCCTGCCAGCTCTACGGTAAACCCGGCTTTCTCCAGCACCAATTTGGCAACCACCTGATTGGCCCGAGTATCTTCAACCAACAACAAATGGGCTCCATGACCGCGACGTTGCTCTGCCGGAAGCGAGATCTTCGGTAAATGGGCACGCTCGGTGGGGATCGCAAGGTGAAACTCCGTTCCCAAACCGGGCTCTGACAACACCTCTATATCAGCGTCCATCGCGGCACAAAGGTGGTTACAGATCGCCAGCCCTAAGCCGGTCCCTCTATGTTCGGCCCCTGAAGCTTGAGCAAAGGGCTCAAAGATCCGCTTGACCAACTCTCGAGTCATTCCAACCCCCTGATCGCTCACCACTAATTTAAGCTGGCTTAACCGTGGCTCCCACTCCATCGTCAGGGAAACCGCGCCCTCTTGGGTGAACTTAATCGCATTACTCAACAGATTCAGCAGGATCTGTTTGGTTCTAAGGGGATCCAATCGCAAACAATCTACGGGCTCACTCTGCCATGTAAACTCGAGAGCATTCCCTCGCTCTTGTGCTGCGGGCAGGACAATATTGTAGATCTCATCGAGCAGAGGCTGGACCAAGGTTGGCACCGGTGACATGGCGAACTCGCCGTCTTCAATCTTGGCATAATCCAGTACGTCGTTGATCAAGGCCAATAGGCTATTGCCGGAGTCCGACACGATGTCGAGCAGCTCCATTTGCTCTGGGCTCAATGCGCTTTCCGCCAAGAGTTCAGCGCCCGCCAACATGCCATTCAGCGGTGTACGCAATTCATGGGTCACCGACGCCAAGAATCGATAGCGCATCTGGGCCAATCGATGGGTTTCACGCTCAGCCTCTGCCATCTTGTGATACGCCTGCACATTAACAAAGTAGCTTTTGAGGCTGGCCATCAAGGTACGAAAGAACCAGTACTCCACTTCATCCCAGGGCACCCGCTGCTCACTTGTCACTAGGATCGCGAGCTTTTGCTCCAATGCCGCACACCACAAGCCGCTGCGGGCTCCATGAGCGACCAATTCCGGCTGTTGGCTGTCCAGTCGTGTGAGCTCAACCTGACGCCATGTCGGCGTCACTGCGAGCGCCGAGTTGCCGCTCCACTGACCTCGCCAGCAGATCAATACCCGCCAACCTGGCTGGATCTGTTCGATGCTCTCGATCACTGAGCTGATCGCCTGGCGTGTCGCCGTAAAGGACTTTTCTAAGAGCAGTGTGTAGATCCGGTTGAGCATCCCTTCATAGTTGCGTCGTCGCGCCAATTCACTGCCCTGATCGGCGAGCTGATGACTCTGCTCCTGATTGAGGCGCTGCAACTCCAGATTGGCTTCATACAGCTGCTCGCTGCGCTCTTCCAACAGGGCTTCAGCCGCCAATCGTGCGCTGCGCTCGCGCTCGCAACGCCTTTGCCAGTTGATACTCACTGTCGCTCCAGTACGAAGCGAACCTCAGTGCCACTTTCATTTAGCGCGGTCCGCTCGATCACGAGATCCTCGCCATAATACGCAGCGCAGCCCAAGATCAATCCGTGGGCAACCGCACCAAATCCGCGATGACTCATATAACGCAGCACCATCCTTTGCTCACCGATCTCATCAAACAGGAAGGTCGGTGGTGTGGCTTTGTCATACAGCTTTCGTACCTGCCGATGGATGTCGTCTTCAACCCGCAATAAAAAGCCAAAGGCACTGTTGTATTGGCTCATATCGACCTTATGGATAGCCACTAAGCGGGCAAACAGAGCCTTGCCATAAAGCATCAACAATTGCTCTATGGGTACCTTCACTTCCTCGGCTAAGGCCACCACCAACTGCACCATCTCACCGTGGCCATAATCGCCAACCTGGGTGTAGGCACCGCCACTGGCCACTTGGGCACGCTCCAAGATCGCCTCGGTAACCTCAATGCCAAATGTCGAATCAACGAGATCGAGAAACTCGGTAAAGATGATCCCCTTCATGCAAACCTTTCTCCATATTTCAACGCATTATGACTTGCCTGTTCCCTCGAGCTTAGGCAGTCCTTCTCCCGTTCGCCAATCAGCACGCTTTTGCTCAAGTCAGAGCGGACGGATCCGATCGGCATATTTCTGTGCCAGCCGGACGAGCTTGGGCTGGATATTCACCGCGCAATAAGGCTGTTGTGGATTGCGCTCAAAGTAATCCTGATGTTCTTTCTCAGCGGGGTAGAACCGAGACGGATCCAGCAGTTGGGTTACGATCCGGTTGTGGCCGAGCTCCCCTTGCTGCAAACGCTGAATGTAAGCCTCGGATGCACGCCGCTGACGCACATTCTGACAAAAGATCGCACTGCGATACTGGCTGCCTTTGTCTGCGCCTTGCTGATCAACACTGGTGGGATCATGGCAATCAAAAAACAACTCCAGCAGTTGACCAAAACTGAGCTGACTAGGATCAAACCGGATCTGGATCACTTCAATATGGCCGGACTGACCACCGCACACCGTACGGTAATGAGCCGTCTCAGGCTCACCGCCGCAATAGCCACTCAGCACTTCGTAGATCCCGACCACCCGCTGGAACAACGCCTCAAGACACCAGAAGCAGCCTCCACCAAACACAGCGATCTCCTCCTTGTTATCGCACTCAGGCGCAAACTCGAGTGCCAGCGCATTAACGCAGTGTCGGACGTTGGTATCAGTCAGTCGTTCGCCTTCAAATACGTGGCCCAAATGCCCACCGCAGGATCGGCACAGGATCTCAGTTCGACGTCCGTCAGCATCGCACTGGCGGCGGATCGCGCCTTCGATCTCATCATCAAACGCGGGCCAACCGCAGCCCGCATCAAACTTACTGTCAGAGCGGTACAGCGGCGCATAACACTGGCGGCAGCGATAAAGACCGCCTGACTCGAGATAGAGAAACCGACCGCTGAATGGTGCCTCGGTGGCTTTATCATGCAGCACTTGCCGCTCTGGCTCGGATAGAGGAAGTGGCTTCATAGGAACTCCTTGATGCGTATAACATCAAGATAACAACACGCCCCTGTAGGTACAAAAAAAGAGGCTCAAGGCCTCTTTCATTATTTGCTTTCTTGGCGCCAACCAAACTGGGTCATGCAGCCTTCAAATCGCTCTTTAAATCCTGCCTGATTCGGGTCGATACGACGGTTACAGAAATCACGATCCGTCATAAAGCCTTGATTATCTTTACTGTCGTGTACCCAAACGGCCTCAGGCGCTCCGCAACCCGCTAAGCCCACAGTCGCCACAGAGACCATTGCCAACAGTGTTTTCTTCACATTTTTCTCCTGCAGGTATTCGATAAAATAATTAGAGGCAGTTCTACATGAATTCAGTTACTTAAACCAGTCGATTATAGCCTGCCACTGAATACGGATATTCCGAACTGTCTGTTTGGCCACACGTAACGCCACTCAACCCTGAATATTGTCAGCCAAGAGATACCGTGGCACACTCCCCGCCTGATTGAAATGAGGGTAAGGCAATGGCCACAGAGATCTACAAAGAGTTTTATTTTGAAGCGGCCCATAAGTTGCCCCATGTTCCGACGGGGCATAAGTGCGGACGCCTTCATGGCCACTCCTTTAAGGTGCGGATCTGCATCAGCGGCGAGGTTGACCCACATACCGGTTGGATCATGGATTTCAGCGATCTCAAAGCGGCCTTTAAGCCGATCTGGGAGCGCTTGGACCACCACTATCTCAACGACATCCCTGGGCTAGAAAACCCCACCAGCGAGGTTCTGGCCCGCTGGATCTGGGAGCAGCTCAAACCGGACCTGCCTGAGTTGAGTGGGGTCGAGATCATGGAGACCTGCACTTCGGGTTGCCGCTACCGCGGCGAGTGAATCTCAAACGTAAAACAGGCAACCAGAGGCTGCCTGTTTTGTTTTACTCGCTCGCCATTAGGCAATGGCCAGATACTTATGCACCTGAGCCGATAGTCGCCAGTTGTTCTTAATGCACTGCTCGATACAGAGTGCCGTAGCACGCGGCAACTGGCTGATGGGCTGCAGTGCGACAACTCGATTGGCGTCATCAGGAAGCTGAGCCAGTAGCTGCTTCAAGCTGTCAATATGCGCCTCGGTCGCGACCGGATACTTGATCTCATTAGCACGCAGCAGCGCACTGCTGTCCAGGGCCATTCCCCCCTTCATCCCCTGCTTCGGGGAGACGGTCACCCACGTGTTCGGACACGCTTGGACGGCAAAACACCCTGACGTTTCGATCTGGCACTGCCATCCTGCCTCGGTCATCGCCTGGGTCAAAGGCGTCAGATCGTACAGACACGGCTCACCGCCGGTGATCACCAGATGGCGCGCGTGATATTGACCACTTTGCAGATGCGCGAGCACGCGTTCGAGCGACCACTCACTCCAATGGCCTTGCTCGCTAGCCACGCCAATGACCTGGTCCGGCTCAACTTTAAGCTCGGCGGCACACTCCCAAGTGTGCTTGGTATCACACCAACTGCAGCCGACCGGGCAACCCTGTAACCGGATAAATACCGCAGGAACGCCGGTGAAATAGCCTTCGCCCTGTAGCGTTTCAAAGATCTCATTGACTGGGTATTGCATACGCCCTCCTGAATAGCCGGCTATTCTAGGCCGAGCTGGCGACAAAGAGTAATAAGAAGACAAACAAAAACGCCGACCCTAAGGTCGGCGTTTTATCAGACGCGGCTCTTAGTGACAAGTGTCACAAGAAGCGTTGGCGTCAGCACCAGACTCATGCTCGTGAGACACGTGGCAATCATTACAGGTCATCATACCGTCGTGCGCAGCGTGAACAGCGTCCATATCGGCCAAACCACCGTGACAAGCAGCGCACTGCTCCGCTTCGTGGGCCAGATCTGCAGACGGCATGCCGTCGGCGTGGCAAGACTCACAACCGCCCATGTCAGCGTGGTTGTCTGCGATAGATGCAGCCGCACCGAACGCCATACCGATACCGAAAACGGCAACCAGCAACTTCTTAAACATATTCTCATCCTCACACAATTGAACCCGAGAGATCGGCCCCGAAACGGTCGGCCGATCAAACTCATCGATTTCTCGGGGCAGCGCAGACTTTATCAGGGCAAGTGAATCTAAACCGTTGGTTGGATCTCAATTTTTCCGCTAAAACGATAATTTTTAAGCGGTTGCACAATTACGTTCAAAAAGAAGTGAGTCCAATGAACAAACCGATCGGCGTGGCCCCGCTTCTGGTTTGCGCCGCATTCAAGCCAACGCGTACCGTATCGATACTGAGGGTTATAGAGTGATCGGGCCGACTTATCACATGTGGCGTGCGCTATGCGCAATGAGGCCGTAAATCATGATGGCGTCAGTCCAGATAGGTGCCTTTGAGGGCACTGACTGGCAACGGAGCCGGAAGGGGAGCTGGGCGGCGCCCTCCGACTGTTTCTCATCCGAGACGCAACGAGCCTCAACCAAACACAGAGAAAGGCAATCGAACTAAAGGGTTGCTCTAAATGACAAACATGGCGTTCGACTCGAGATCATGTCGCACACCGATCAAAAAAGCCGGCGAAACCACCGGCTTATTAAGATCTGCGCTGTTCGCGGTTATGGCGTACGGCCATCATCATGGCAATCATCACAGCCTGGCTGCTGGCCCACTTCCATTTCATGCGGACTGTGACAATCGGAGCACACCAACATCCCATCGTGGATGGCATGATGCTCACCATCCAGCTCTGTCATTGCACCATGACAGGTCTGGCATTGTTCATTTTCAAAGGCAAAATCGCTCGATGGCTCTCCATCTTCGTGGCACGACTCACACCCAGCCATATCTGCATGCATATCCGCCAATAGTTCAGCCGAAACGGCGCTGACGGCAAAGCTACAGCAGAATAACAACATCAACCACTTTCTCATCCTCTGCTCCTTTTTAGAGCCAACGGCTCTTCGTTACTCACACCAGACTAAACTAGCGCAAGCGAGGCAAAGTCACAACTTGGCAACAGCCTAGGCACATGAGCTGGAGCTGTGCCCTATCACAAAAAAAGCGACCCGAAGGTCGCTTTTTTACACATCAATAACGCTTACGCACCACGGCGCAAGGTATCAATACGCTGCTCCAGTGGCGGGTGGGTCATCATCAGCTCAGACAAGCCTTTCTTACCGCTGATCCCAAACGCCGCCATATTCTGTGGCATGGTGCTTTCCTGACCGTGGCGCAAACGCTCCAATGCCGCAACCATCTTCTCACGACCGGCCAATGCCGCACCGCCAGCATCCGCCTTAAATTCACGCTGACGGGAGACGTACATCACCACCATAGAGGCCAACATGCCGAAGACGATCTGCAGGACGATCTCCACCGCCATAAAGGTCATAAAGCTGTAATCGCTGCCTTCTTCGTCATCGCTGCTCAACGCACCGCTGACCAGACCGGCGATCAACTTAGCAATGAAGATCACAAAGGTGTTTACCACGCCCTGAACCAGCGCCAGGGTCACCATGTCACCGTTGGCTACATGGCTAACTTCGTGTGCCAGAACCGCTTCCACTTCGTCGCGGTTCATGCCGTACATCAGGCCCGTCGATACCGCAACCAGAGAGTTGTTCTTACTCGGACCGGTCGCGAAAGCATTCATCTCGGGTGCGGAGTAGATCGCCACCTCCGGCATCTTGATCCCCGCCTGCTGAGCCTGACGCGCAACGGTATCCACCAGCCACTGCTGCATCTCATCCTGCGGCTGTTCGATCACATGCAGATCCATGCCCTTCTTCGCCATCGTCTTCGACATTGCCAAAGAGATCATCGAGCCGGACATGCCAACCAATACCGCAGCCATGCCATAGCCAGCAACACTATGGTACTGAACACCAAACACGGACAACAAAATGGACAGAACGACCGAGAACACCAGCATAACGGCCAGGTTGGTCAACAGAAATAGAACGATACGCTTCATTACTTCTCCTAAATTGCGCTTCAGCGTTGTCACGCTGATATGGAGCAATAATTGGGTCGTTCCGAACCAATTTCAAGGGATAAAACGTAAAGTTATGTATGACGATATGTCGACAGAGCAAACGCCCCCCAACAGACGCCGACAAGAAGGTGAATGGCGATCGGCACGGACAGGCCGATCGCTCATTCATCTGTTCAGGCTTCGAGCGTCAAGACACAACGCTCTGCCAAAGAGAAGGCGTTATGACTGTTGTAGTAAGCCGCCTCATTAATAAAATGAGGATACATAATCACCTCACTGTCAAAGTACCCCACCTCGCCATTATAAAACTGGAAGATCGGCTCTCCCGGCGACAACGCCTCGAAATCTTTGCCGTCCAGCCGAGGGTGGATCATCGCCAGCGGTTGCCCGTCGCTGTCCAGCGGCAACTGGCGAGTCTCAACATAGCGGTACGCTTGGGTCTCTGCGGGTAAGTCAGGTAGGCGTTCAGCGCGCTCCAGCGCCGCAAACTCGACGATCAGTTGCGTCATCAGCGCCATCTGATCCAGCACCTCCTGACGCAGCACTGACTGGGGTTGAGGCCCCACTTCCACCATCACTCCCCGCTTTCCGAGCGAACACAAATATCCCCACTCCTGCGGAGTTTTGGTGTCTTCAAGCAGGATCACCGCCTCGGGCATCCGACTTTTGACGAACGCCGCTAGCTGTCGCTCCCAAAGACCGGTGTCGATCAGGATCAAGGTCGGGCCCATATGACTGGTGGTGTTGTGCAGATCGATCACCAGATCCGTCTTAGCCGCCCCTTTGGGACCCAATTGCTGATCGAGTGATTTGGCCAGCAACGCCTCGTAATCACGCAGGCTGGGATCCGCCAATCGAGCGGGTTCAAACTGACGGTTGAGATCCACATCCAGATAACGACGGTTGTCGTTATGCGCCTTGGGATTCGACCAAACCAAGTCCAACTCAATGCCCAGCTGCGCCAATAAGGACGGATCCTGGCGCCATTGCTTAATCAGTTGGATCCCGGAAAACTCATTGCCATGGGTTCCCCCGACAATGGCCACTTTCACTGCTTCCATCCCAAACACTCCAAAATGTATAGTTATGCTTTAATGGTGCATCATTATTCCCGCCGAGAGCAAGCACCTGCGTGGGTAACTGACTATATATCAGGCTTTTTGTGACTTTCCACCGCCGAACCAGGTTACCCACAAAATCTGGGATTAACTCTGTGGATAACTATCTCCTCCCGCAGCACAGCTGGCTCTGCGCGCTGCGTCTTTTTTGCGCAGGCCGACTCACAGGCCAGATCACTGTTTGATAATCCTCTGGCTTATGTGTGTATTCTCAGCAGCGCAAGGCCATCGTGACACAAATGGAGCCAAAGTGGGCAAGCGAAGTCACTGTTGAATTTGTCTCATGATGCAACGGGGATTAGTCACGTCCTTCGACACACGCGCTAGGAAAACGGCTTCCTGTGCGCAACGCCAATGGTTACAAATCACGGTCTCAACGACGCTAAACCACGAGCCGTATCGCTCTGGTTCTTGCCAACAGCGACGGGGGGGATCCGCTACGCGCCTTTCGCCCCGAAGTCCGAGCGCCGCTTCGCGATCGCCTTCCCTCACGACACAGCGCAGCTAAATCGGCGATCTCATGCCGACATTATCACAACGCTGGAACGGCGTTACCGCGAGGGGATCAGAGCGTGGGACGTTTCAAAGTTCAAAGTGCAGCGTGACGCGCACCCGATGGCTATAACAAAAAGGGCTTTCACCGAGAGGACTTGCCGTCGCCAACATGGCTTCGACTCAAAAGCGTTGCGAGGGTGAAGTAAAACCTAAAAAAGCCAACTGCCGTTGACTAAGACTCAGCCTGTCAACAGGCCACTCGGGCCCGTCCGGTTCTTTATACCGCGCACGCGTGTGGGCATCGCTCAGGACGAGCTGCCAGCCAACATAATTGCCGATGCGATCAGTACCAGATAACTGAGCACTTGGCTGAGCTCCGGCATGCGCCGCATCTCAGCCAAGTGTCGGAGCCGATCTCCTGCACCTAGCTAACATGCCGTTAAACGACATGGGCCGCTCAATCAGTAGCGCCAGAGTCGGCTCTCTTATTGATGACCTCGGCAGCAACATACCGCTGTGCCAGTCGATTGTCCCAGCATGCTGACACCCCGCGGTGCCAGATACTGAGTGCTACTGTCCCTGCTCTTTGGCAAAGCGCTCCAACGCCCAAACCAAACCAAACCCTAACAGCCCTGCGGTCATTGCCAGCAGGATCTGAGCGGCTTCCCCGGTGCTTGCTTCAAATGCCCATGGGCTCAACACCTGCTCAGTCACCGCCACCTCATTGCCACTGGAGTCGATGCGGGTGGTTAAGGCGACTTTCCAAGGCCAGACCTTATTCAAGGTGCCAAGCATGAGCCCACACAAAAAGGCCAGTGTCATGCTGCGAAAACGGCGCAGCAAGAACGACAGCACGTGGGAGAAACTCAGCAGCCCCAACACGCAACCACACGCGAAGATCGCCAAGGTGGTGAGCTCCAGGCCCTTAATCGCCCCGATCACCGGCGCATACAGCCCGAGCAACAATAAGATGAAGCTACCGGATACCCCTGGCAGGATCATCGCACAGATGGCCAGCATGCCGCCGAACAGCAGATTCAATCCGGTCGGCTCCAACATCAGCGGGTTGGACACCGTCAGCAGCCAGGCCAGACCGAAACCGGCGGCAGCGGCGGCGCCATTGGCCAGATCAAAACGCGGGATCTGACGCCCAATATGGATCAAAGAAATGGTGATTAAGCCGAAAAAGAAGCTCCACAGTGGGATCGGGTGTGCCACCAATAGATAGGAGATCACCCGCGCCAAGGACAGAATACTGGTCCCGATCCCGGCAAACAGCGTCACCAAAAAGGTGCCATTGATATGCTGCCAGGCGGCGGCAAACCCTTGTTGGCGCCACTTGACCAGTACCGACGGATTGATCCGGCGTATGCTTTCTAACAGGCGATCATAGATCCCACTAATAAAGGCGATGGTGCCTCCGGAAACGCCCGGCACGACATCCGCCGCCCCCATCGCCATTCCTTTGAAAAACGTGCGAAAATCAACTGCCATTAAACATACTACCCCTAAAATTTATCGCGAGATTATATCGACTTTAGCGGTAAAAACCACGCGCACTCCCCGGAATCCAGCACCCAGCAACACCCACACAGATCACACCCCGCCCCGCACTGCGTGAACCAATACGCAAAAATGACCACAGAACGAAATAAAAACGGACATCTCTTCACCATCTGTTTATTCTGCGCGCATTCGTCCCCACGGTCGTAACTTTTAGGGGAAAGCGACGATACGATAATAAACAAGACGAAACCCAACTCAGCCGCTGTGATGCCCGTCACAGCGGCTTTTTCTTACCTCGATACCCGCCCACAGTGACGCTGCTCACACCTCGTTATCACGAGAGTGAACCTCTCCACAATTTAAACATCCAGCTTCAGTTTCAGCGGACTTTTGCCGGTGAGTTAGATACCGTGTTTGCATTCGCCAACGTACCGTCTCTTTAAGGGGAAAGGCGCGGTTAGAACCAAAATCAAAGGCGAAGTTTTTATTGCCGTAGCGGCTGAACCCGCTGCGGCATTTTTCTCTGCATCATGTCAGCGAGACCTCAGATCTGCGGCGCCCAAGACGCCATCATCCAAACGCTTCTATACTCAGACAAAGTTCAGCCGCCGGAGCCGCTTATGGCCACCGTTGTTCTCGTCGTGATCTGTTTAGCCCTGCTGCCCTATCTGTTAGCCGGCTACAACGGCCTCTATAAAAGGCAACACCTTGGCGGGATAGACATGCACCACCCGCGCCAGCAAGACGCACGCTTGGAAAACAAGGCCCATCGGATCGCCGCTTCGCAACGCAATGCTTGGGAAGCACTTGGCTTCTTCAGTGCCTGTGTGCTGGCCGCCCTATTACGAGAAGTCCCCCCACAAACACTGACTACCCCCGCCATTTTGTTCTTTATCACCCGGCTCCTTCACCCGATCTTCTACATCGGTGACTGGCCTCCCGCTCGCTCTCTGACCGTGGTGATCGGAATAGGGCTCGGCCTCTACTTAGCCGCTTGGGCAGGCTGAACATCAACGCGCGTTGCACATCGGATCTGCTCCAGTCCGAGTTGCAACCATGCCATTGCCTCATCTCGCTGCTCAAAGATCCGTACGATCTTATGATCATGCTCAGACCGATTCACCCCAATGGCGACCTCCTGAGATAACCGACTGACCGAGTTAGGACAATAAACCGCCAACATCCCTTGCATCGGGCTATTACCGAGACGACGGCTGGCCTCAAAGCTGTATGAAAAGGGCTGAGAACAGCTAAGCAATAGGACAAAAGGCCGCGTACGAGACTGCCAGTGCGCGTTGATGGCGTCACATTGGCTGGCGGAGATCTCCGTCTCGGCATCCACCAGCACCTCAAACAGATCGTCTTGCCAAACGATCAGCTCAAAACAGGCGACGCGCTCACGCCGAAGCTCATGTCCCGCTGACTCCATAGTCTCTCCCGCATCATTTGCCCAAGGTTATCGACCGCTCCCTTAACCTCTCAAAACCCAAGCGTCATGACAACCCAGCCGATTTCAGCGGCCGCAAACCGCTGCCATAAGATCCCCTAGCTGCTCATCAACTGCGCCGCCAGCCCACTGGCGCGTTGCGTGCGCAGTGACACCGCCTGCGACAACAGGGCCGGTTGGGGCGCCACCAGGGTGAACCAGTCCCGCGCTCGGGTAATGCCGGTGTACACCAGCTCCCGGGTTAATACCGGACTGCCCCGCTCCGGCAATACCATGGCCGTATGCTGAAACTCACTGCCCTGGGACTTATGCACTGTCATGGCATACACCGTCTCCACCGAGTTGAGGCGCGACGGCAGCACCCGCTTAAGGGCACCACTGGCCAGGGGGAACACCACGCGAAGCAGCGTCTCGCCATCTTGCTCAAAGGGCAGGCAGATCCCGATATCGCCGTTCATCAGTCCCAGACTGTAGTCATTGCGCGTCATCATCACCGGCCGGCCGGCATACCACCCCTCGGTGCTGGTGATGAGACCCGCCTGCGCCAGCCACTGAGCGACCTGGGCATTGATTCCCTCGACGCCCCAGTCGCCATCGCGTACCGCGCACAGCAGCTGGAAGCGACCGAACGCGGTTAATACCTTGCGGCACCAGGCCTCGCTGTCCTGGCCCCTGCCCTCTTGGAGTACCTCCAGGTAGTGGCGATAGCCACACGGACGGCTCTCTCCCTTGGGGTGCAGGTGGGCATGTTCCCCCGCCAACACCAGCGCCTTGAGGGCCGGATCCCGTCCCTCCTTGGGCTGCAGCCAGCCGATATCGCCAAAGCCCTGGCGCCACACCTGGCGCACCCGCCCCATGTCGCCATCGTTAACCGCAAAGGCCAACTGGCCAATGCCCGACTTCGCATCGAAGCGGTGACTCTTGGCCAACATGACTATCTGCTGCTCCAGTGCCCCGCCCGGGCCCTGCCAGTCCTCCAGATCGACCCCAGTCGCTCGAAAGACAAAACCACGGGTATCAGCCTGATAGCGCGCGGTGCCCGCGTGCAGGCAGAGATCCCCCAGCACGGCGCCGGCTTCCACCGAGGCGAGCTGATCCTTATCTCCCAGCAGAATGAGCCGGGCATGGGGCGGGACCGCGTCGAGCAGTGCCGCCATCATCTCCAGATCCACCATGGAGGCCTCATCCACCACCAGCAGATCCAGATGCAAGGGGTTGCCGGCATGATGTTTGAAGTGCCGCGTATCCGGCCGGGCACCGAGCAAGCGGTGCAGGGTTCCCGCTTCCGCAGGAATGAGCGCGCCCACTTCCGGCGGGATCTCCGCCACCGTGCCGGCACGGATGCCCGACAGGGTCGCCGCCAGCGACTCCGACAGGCGGGCCGCCGCCTTGCCGGTGGGCGCCGCCAACTCGATGCGCAGACCCCGTTCACTGCCCTCACCACGCTCGGCAGCTTCCAATGCCAGGGACTGCAGCAGGGCCAACAGGCGCACCACGGTGGTGGTTTTGCCCGTGCCCGGTCCGCCGGAGATCACCGTTACGCCGCCCCGTGCCGCCAGCGCCGCAGCGATGCTTTGCCAATGGGGCGTCTCGCCTGCCAGCTCGGCAGCGTCTTTTAGGGGATCAAACAGGGTTGCCAGCCGCTTAGGGAGATCATCCGGCAACGCGAAGCGCTGGGCCACTTTAGCCTTCAATACGCCTGCGATGCGGCATTCGTACTCGAAATAGCGCCGCAGGTAGAGGCGATCGCCGGAGAGCACCAAAGGCGCACAGCCCTGCTCATCGCCATCCACCAGATCCGAGGCCAGTAGCTGCGCCTCGAGCGCGTCGAGCCGCCAATCGGCCAGCCACTGGCCCGGCCGGCTTTGTGCCTCCCACTCCCGGCCCTCCGGTGGCAGGGAGAGCAAGGCCTCAGGTGCGCCCAGCAGGCCGGTCAGATCCAGGCAGATATGGCCCCGGCCCAGCTGATGGCTGGCCAGAGCGGCACACAGCAGCACAGGATCTGGGGTGTCCGGTGCTTCGGCCGCCAGCAGGCGGGCGAAGGCCAGATCCAGCGCCCGCAGCCAGCGCAGTTCGACGTAGGCGTCCAGCTGCGGCAGCACCGGGGCGGACAGGGTGGCGATGGAGGAGTGCAGATCAGGCAACATGGCTCACCTCGCGAAACAAGCTGTCCAATGCCAGGATCAGCGCTTTGTCCGGCGCCAGGGTCAGAGCCCCGTTGCCCGGACGATCCGGATCCAGCCCGCGAAGAAACAGGTACACGGCACCTCCCATATGGTGGTCAAAGTCGTAGTCCGGCAGGCGCGACGCCAGCAACCGGTGCAAGGCCAGGCCATACAGGGCCGCCTGCAGATCGTAGCGGTGCGCCAACATCGCCTCACGCATCGCCTGGGGCG
Source organism: Ferrimonas pelagia (assembly GCF_039543565.1). Taxonomy (NCBI): domain Bacteria; kingdom Pseudomonadati; phylum Pseudomonadota; class Gammaproteobacteria; order Alteromonadales; family Ferrimonadaceae; genus Ferrimonas; species Ferrimonas pelagia. Next base: position 102,596 of record NZ_BAABJZ010000016.1, read on the forward strand.
TATAGGCACTTTCATCCGGCCCCAGGTAGTTGGACTTGTAGTCGGCCACGAAGAACTGGCCCTGGTAGCAAAAGGTCAGATCGATAAAGCCCTTGAGCATGCCGTTGAGGGTCACCCCCTGCAGCGCCGGACGGGCTTCGCCGGGCCAGATCGCCTCGGTCACCAGACGGTCGATCTGCTCGGTATCCACCCGGGCGGTGGCGATCCAGAACTCCAGCTCCGCCTGCACCTGCTCTAGCTCCAGCAGGCTGGGCGCCTGGCCGCCGGGCAACGGGATGGGCACGGTCAGGGCCCGTTCAAACCAGGGCAGCAGCATGGTCTCCTGGCCGGCATAGCCATGGCGCTCACAACGCTGATCGATCTCCTGAGTCAAGGCCTGGGGATCGATCCCAGCAAAGCCCCTGCCCTGCTTGGCCAGCCCCTGCTCAGCGGCCCACTCGAACAGATCGTGCAGAAAGGTGCCCGGCGCCGCCCCTTTGGGGAAGGCGTGGATACTGCCCTCGGCGGGTAGAAGCTCGGCGCTGGGCGCCGTTTGCTCGGCCTCGTCGGCGATCTCCAGCAGCTGCTCGCTGCGCGGATCCGGCCCCGCCTCGTTGCCATGGCTCATCCCCCTGAGCATCGCGGAATAGGAGGCGATCCACCAGGCCCGGGGAGCGCGGCTCGGCGGCGTGAGCGCCGGGGCCAATGTGCCCTCCTGCGCCGCACCGATATAGCGATCAAACTCAGGTTCGGGCAGCGGCGCCAATACGATGCCGCTGCCAGCGTCCGCCACATCCTGAAGATCAGAACCGGCCAACGCCTGCAGCTCGGTAAGCAACTGCTCACTGCTCTGGGCCGCCCCGGCTCCGAGCAGACAGCCCAAGGCACCCAGGTGGGTGTTGGGCTCACCGCGCTTGCCGCGCTGGCCCAGCTTCAGTGGCCCCAGCCCCAGGTAGCAAGCGAAGCTGGGCCGGGTCATGGCCACATAGAGCAGGCGAATGTCCTCCGCCAATCGCTCGAAGTCCGCCCGCTCCCGCGCCTCGTCATCGGCGTTGAACGTCAGCTGCTTGTCATTGTTCTTGTCGCGATAGAACAGCAAGCCATTCTGATCGCTGGCCTGGCGGTAGCCGAGAATAAAGGGCAGGAACACCACGGGGTATTCCAGCCCCTTGGATTTGTGGATGGTCACCACCTTGACCAACTCGGCGTCGCTTTCCAGCCGCAGGATCTGATCGTCCCCCAGCTCACCGCCGGACTCGCACTGCTCGGTCAGGTAGCGGATCAGCGCCAGCTCTCCGTCAAAGCGGCCGGACACGGATTGCAACAATTCGGCCAGATGCAGCAGGTTGGTCAGGCTGCGCTCGCCGGAGCGGGGATCGCTCAGCGCCCGCGTCGCCACATTGAACCGCTCCAGCACCTGGCGGATCATCGGCAAGATCCCCTGCCCCTGCCAGCACAGGCGAAGGTTACGAAACTGCTCCAGCAGCGACTCCCAGGCCAGCTCATCGTCGTTCAGGCTGTCGATCTGGGCCCAGTCCCATCCCAGGGTGCGGGTCGCCAGCGCCGCCTTAACGCCGCTTTCCCGCTCCGGGTGAGCCACCGCTTCGAGGATGAAGATCAGATCCTGCGCCTGTTCGCTGGCAAACACCGAATCCTTGTCCGACAGATAGACCGAGCGCACGCCATTGGCCGCCAGCGCCGAGCGCACCGCCCGCGCCTCGGTAAAATCCCGCACTAGGATGGCGATGTCGGACTCCTTCAGCGGTGTCAGCGCGTCCCCCTCGGCAAAGCCCGTGGTGCCACTTTGGGCGCCATTGAGCATGGCGGTGATCCGATCGGCACAGCCCTTGGCCTGGCGCGCCAGATACATCTGTTTATTCCAGACATTATCCGGGTTCTCGTCCCACCACAGGGTCAGCGCCGGATGCACCTCACCCTCAAACTGCAGGCTCTTGCCTTTGCCCTTGGCCTTTACCGGCTCGAAGGGGATCTCCTCGCCATAGAGGAAGGTGTTGCGGGGGTGGCGGTGGCCCAGCTCGAACAGCGCATTGGCACTGGCCACCATCGCCTTAGTGGAGCGATAGTTGGTGTCCAACGTGTAATGGCGTCCGGCGGTGTCACGGCGGGCCTGCAGGTAAGTGTGAATGTCGGCGCCGCGGAAGGCGTAGATCGCCTGTTTGGGATCGCCGATCATCAACAGCGCCGTATCCGGCTGAGCCAGATAGAGCTTCTGGAAGATCCCATACTGAGTGGGATCCGTATCCTGAAACTCGTCGATGAGCGCTACCGGGAACTGGCGCCGGATCAACTGGGCCAGGCGATCACCCTGCTCCGGCTGTTGCAAGGCCCGGCCCAGGTGCTGGATCAGATCGTCAAAATCCAGCTGGGCCAGGCGCTGCTTGGCCGCCTCGATCCGCTGCTGGATCCAGAGCGCCGCGTCGATCAGCAGGGCCGGTTTCAGATCCCACTTGTCCAGTTCCCGGATCAGGTTCTCCAGCGCCGACAGCAGGGGCGACTCGGCCAACGAGCGCTCCTGCTTCTTGCCCGCTGCCGACAGCGCCTTTTCCATCTCGCCCGGGGTATAGCGGCTGAGTACCGCGCCACGGCCATCCAGCGGCAGCGCCCCATCACCGTCGAGCCAGGCCTCTAACCGGCCCAACTGCTCCGGCTTGACCATATTCTTCTTGACCCAGCCCTGGGCCAGCGACTGCTCGAACAGCTCACAAAACTGCGGCCATTCGATGCGCCAGAGATCCTTACAACGGGCCACGGCAGCGTTGCGCTTGGCCACCAGCTCGAAGGGATCGGCCTCGCGCTTGAGTCCGCCCCCAGCCGCCAAGCCCAGCAGCGGACGCACCGCCTTTTGCAGCGCCTCGGGGGAGCCGTACAGCTCGCGGACCGCCACCAGGGTCTCGCGGTTTTGCGGGTAGAACTGACTGCGCCAGTAATCCTGCACCGCCTGCTCCAGCAGGGCACTGCTGTCCGTCTCCATCTCGGTATCGAACAGGGCCCCCGAGTCGAAGGCGTGCTCGCGCAGCATGCGCTGACACCAGCCGTGGATGGTATGAATGGCAGCGTTGTCCATCAACTGCGCGGCCAGATCCAGCAACAGGGCGCAGCGCGGGTGCTCGGCGGGCTCAAACTCGGCCTTGAGGGACTGCAGATAGTCATCGCCCTCGGACAGGCCGCGGAAACAGGCGGCGCCCTCCACCAGACGCTGACGAATGCGATCCTTAAGCTCCTCGGTGGCGGCCTTGGTGAAGGTCACCACCAGGATCTCCTCCGGGCTCAGGGGACGCGGCTCGTCATTGCCGCCTTTTTCATGGCTGTGGCCCAGCACCAGGCGCAGATAGAGCGCGGCGATGGTAAAGGTCTTGCCGGTGCCGGCACTGGCCTCGATCAATCGGGTGCCTGCCAGGGGAAAGCGCAACGGCTGCAGGATCTCAGGGGCGGCGCCAGTGCTGAGCTCCGTAGGGGTATGGGTTTCACTGTGGGTCATCGAATTCATTCCTCGACGCGCTTCAGGGTGGCCAGCAGGTGGCCGTACAGTTCTTCCGCCAACTCGGCGAAACGGGCCTCATCCAGCTCGAAGAAATCGGCAAACTGACGGGCGATATAGGGGCTTCTATCCCGATCCCCCATAACAAATCCGCCACCGTCGAAGGCCGGTTGCGGCTCCTTGCCGCCAAGCAGGGCCAAAGCGGCCCGGGGACCCACAGGCAGGGGCGCATCCATCGCCTGCTGGTACAGGGCCAGATAACCATCCAACTGCGCACGGGCTTCGGCCCCCTCCACCGGCTCGATCCGCCATAAGCTGTCACTGCCGGCGTAGAAACTGGTGAGCACTTTATCTTCGCTACAGGCCGCAATATGGGCCAGATAGAGGCCGATCAACGCCAGGGGATTTTTCAGCTCCCCCTTGGCATCGCTCAGGGCCTTGGGCTCACATTCCAATCGCAACAGGCCGTCGCGGTTTTGCCGCAGATCCGTCAGCCAGGCCGCTAACTCCAGCGTCCCCGTCTTGTGGTAACACTCCAGTGCCTCCACCGGCTCACTGCCCTGCAGCTGAGCCTGGGCCCGCTCAAACGCCGCCAGGGCAGGTTTGGCCAGCCCCTCGCTGGCCAAGTCGGCAAAAGCCCCCATGGGCAGCTTGCCGCGTCCGCGCAACCGGTCTATCTGTGTTTGTAATCGTGCCTGCCGCTCATCCTCTTCCTGGGTTGCCGCCGCGCTCAGGGTGCTCATCAGTTCATTGCGAATGTGGTACGCCTCCAGCCCGTCCAGGGCGAAGGGCTCGAGATCGTCGGCGGTGTCGGTGTCACTCTGCAACCAAATGCCCAGTCGCCGGGTCAGCAATAGGCGCACGGGATCTTTAAACAGCGCCGCCAGCTCCGCCAGGCCGATGGCCGCCTCAGGCTGCCAGGGCGACAAGGACACGGGCTCACTGGCCTTGTGCCCTTCGTGTATGGCCCGCCACTCCCGGGAAAAGGTGGTGAGCTGTGGATCCTTGCCGTCGAAATAGCGGCGGCTGAAGGGCTGCAGCGGATGAGTAACGGTAAGGTGAGCCAGCAGGGCGCTGCCACTCTCCTCGTCACCCGCCAGGCGATAACCCTGTTTGATGTGATCCTGCAACTGGCCCAAGAGTACGGACGGGGTGCGCTCACCATTGTCCCGGGCGTTGCGGCCCAGGTAGCTGATGTAGAGGCCGTCGCGGGCCGCCAGCAGCGCCTCGAGGAAAAGGTAGCGGTCGTCTTCGCGGCGGGAGCGATCCCCGGGCCGTGCAGAGACGCCCAGGGTGCGATCCGCCATCAGATCGAAATCCATCGGTGGCCGGCTGCGGGGGTAATCCTCATCGTTCATCCCCAGCAAGCACACCTGACGAAACGGGATCGCCCGCATCGGCATCAGGGTGCAGAAATTGATGCGTCCGGCGAGGAACTTCTGGCTGACGCCGCCATCGCTAAAGGGCGCCAAGCACACAGGCTTGACCACGGTCAACGGCAGGGGTTCATCCAGTTGGGATTGCTCGCAGCGCTCCTGCCACTGGATCAGTGCCTCCTCCAGACGCAGCAACAGTTGCTGCTCGTGTTCATCCTGGGGCGCAAACAAGCGGGTGGTGGCATCGCGCAACAGGCTGACCCACTCATGGGGCAAGCGGGGTTGCTGCAGCGCCTGCCACAAGGCCCCCAACTCGGCGAGCAGGCGGGACAGGCTGCCCACCAGCGCCGCGTCCAGCCCGCCGATCTCATCAAATGGCTCGATCCCGGACCAGGGCTCCCCGCGTCCGACGGCGTAGCCCAGCAGCATGCGCTGCAGGCCAAAGTGCCAGGTGTTCTGACTTAAGTCATCGGGCAGTGCCAGGCTGTGACGCTGCTCGGCATCCAGCCCCCAGCGTACGCCAGCCTGCTCGACCCAGCGTTGCAACAGTGGCAACTGGACCTCATCGATGGCGAAGCGGGCCCGCAACGCCGGTACCGCCAGCAGATCCAGCAGCTCGGAGACGGCGAAACGGGAGTCGGTGAGGTTAAGCAGCGCCTCCAGCGCCAGCACCAGCACGTCAAAGCCGCGCTCGGGCAGATCGGCGATGGAGAACGGCAGGAAACGGGGATCGTCCCGTGACACTTGGCCAAATACCGCCTGGATATGAGGCGCGTAGGCGCTGACGTCAGGCATCATGACGATCACATCCGTGGGCCGCAGGCCGGGATCGGCGCAAAAGCGCTTGAGCAGTGCATCCTGCAGTGCCTCCACCTCGCGCTGGCGGCTGTGGGCCAGGGCAAACTGCACCGAGTCATCCTCAAGGGCGATGGCACGGGGGGGCGATGGCACGGGATCAAGCTCGAAAATCCCCGCCTGCAGTTGACGCAGCAGACTTGGCTTGCCCTCCCCTTCAGCCCCCTCTAGCGGCGAGACGAACAGATCGATGCGATCGAAGCGGCCCTGATACAGCTCGGGCTGATCGTACTCATAGAGCATGCCGATGTAGTCCCTGCCCTGCTTGCCCCAGGCCGCCAGCAGGGGATTGACCAGGTTGTGTTGCAGGGCGGGATCCAACTGCTCCGGCAAGCCGGGTTTGCGCCGATGCCGCGGCGCCAGCAGCCTTTGGCGCAGCAGTTCCTTGTCTTCGATGATATCGCCCCAGTAGTGGGGACAGGGGTTTTGCACACACAACAACACCTGGCAATAGGGGGCCAGCGCCGCCAGCACCTCGATGCTCTGCTGCGGCAAAGCGCTGAGGCCGAACACCACCAACCGCCGTGGCAAGTGCCTGGCAAACTCCTGAGGCGCCTCGCCACTGGCGATCCGCTCAAGGAAGCGCTGATGCAGGGTGGCGCGGCTGTTGATCCGATCCACTTCGTCTAAGTCCGCCAGGATGGCGCGCCACAGCTTAGGTTGCCACGCCTGCTCGACAGGCACATCAACCTCGAACCCCGCGGCACTGAGCACCACATCGCGCCCCTCGCTCCAGGCCATCAGCCAGTCGGCCCGATACACCTGGTATTGATCCAGCAGATCTGCCAGTTGCTCGCACAGCTGATCCCGTTTGCGCAAGTCGGCATCGTCGCTCAAAAAGCGCTGTAGCGGGGCAAAGTCTGGATCATCCAGCAGATCCGGCAACAGCCGCAGTAAACGCCAGCGCAGCTGGGGCTTATCAAACGGCGAATCCTTGGGAACCGCATCCTCGCCCAGCACGCTGCGGTAGATCTGCCAGATAAACCGCGACGGCATCTGCAGCGACAGCCCGGCAGCGATCCCCAGCCCCTCATCGGCGGCCATGGCCAGTTTGAGCCACTGGGCCATGCCGTTGGACTGTACCAGGAAGATCTCCTCCTCCAGTGGTGCCAGGGGGTAGCGTTTGAGCCACTGCACCACCAGCTCACGCAAATCTTCCATGCGGTTGCTGTGCAGCATCATCAGGCCGGGGTTGAGGGCGGGATCTGGGATCATCTCGAGCAGCTCTTTGAAATCAATAGGGCTTCATCATAACCGCGCCGACACACAAGAGGCCATGTCATCGTGCTTGAGTGACAGGCAACTGTCGCTTTTTGGGACAGTTACGAACTGTCTCACTGATCGATCATAGTTTTTGGCCGCCTGAAAGAGGTGTCTCGCCATCCGGTATCAACGCTGGCGGCTATCAGCACAACAACCGGATCTCGTAGTCCGTTTCTGGCATCAAAAAATCTCGAAGCCGTCTTTGACCTGATGATCATCGATCAGCTCATTTGATACCTATTCTAAGCTGGCCTACGACGTGATCTCAGACTACCGCTTTGCCTTTCTACCCGCCCAACTTGCCCGAGCACTGATCGACGATAGCCATTCACCCATTGACACCATCAAGCAACTGGACGACTTGCCCCTGCTGATCAGCCACTGTGTTGACGACGATCTGATCTCGCTCGAGCGAGGACGCCGACTGTTTCAGGCCGCGCAAACTGAGAAATCGTTTTGGGCGCTGCACCACTGCCAGCATGCCCGAGCCTTTACGGCAGAGTTCCCACACCACCAACAGCAACTGCTAGAGAGATTAACCGCCTTAAGGCCGCAAACGCCTGACAGCGAACTCAGCGCAAATATGATACAAATGCCAGACAATGCGAGTGAAAACTAAAGGAAGCGTTCGTGCCCGCTTTGATGATCGTCCAGATGCAGCAAGACTTCGTCTCGCCGGATGGCAGTGCCTGTGTCGCCGGTGCCTTGCCTTCAGTCAGCGTGATCGCCACCGCCCTGCACCACGCCCGCCGCCAAGGCTGGTTGGTGATCCATGTCCACCGGCAACCGCCTGAGCGCCCCACCCAGCCTAAGCCTCAGTCACACCGACCGACGGCCTGCATCGAGACGAGCTGGGGAGCGAGCCCAGTGCCCGAACTGCAACCCAAGGCGGATGAAATGGTCATCCATAAACCAAGAGGCAGTGCGTTTGAGCGGACGGAGCTCGCCAGCCATTTGAGCGATCACCCCAACAAGGAGTTGGTGATCTGCGGTACGCCGTTACCCACCTGCCTTCGCAGCACCGTCATCGACGCACTCCAGCGAAACCATCCCGTCACCCTGCTCAGTGATGGCTGTTCAGCGCGATCAGATGCGCTCATCGACGCCAATCTACAGGAGATGGCGCAGCGAGGCGTGCGCTGCATCAGCGTGAATGACTGGCTCGAGTGGCTGGGCCATGACGCTAGGGCCGAGCAAGGAAAAAGCGTACACTGAAGATCCGACGACAAGACCAAGGCGAGATCATGGATAAATGGGAACTCTGGCTGCTGATCGCCGTTGTTATTGGGGTGATCATCAGCAACATCATGCTGCTAAAGCAAACGGCCCACATCAAGCTGCCGCCGTTCCTATCCAAGAGTAAACTGACGCCCGAGCAAAAGGCGAAGATCGCCGAGCGACAACAGCAGCAAAAAGAGTGGGACAAAGACAGCTGGGACAACAACGACTAAACGTCCCCTATCTCATTCTCCCTTTCGGCTCACATCCGGGTGAGCCGTCCTACCGCCCTTCTGTGCCTGCTCACGACCACCTCAGCGCTTTTTCTCCTTGCCCCTCTAGCAGGGGAATATTGCATCTTTATGACAAACAAGGAATATTTGAGGCCGATCACTGGCAGGCCTAGCGTATGTTTGTTACATTTGTATTGCACACAGACATTTGAGGTTATCAAATACCGTCAAAAATTTTTTCCAAGGAGTCCCTATGACCTGCCTGCACCGCATCAAGATGTTTGCTTCCATCATCGAAGCCCCCAGCCAGCGCTCCCAGTTTGAGCCCAACTGCCGTCCAGAAAACGATCCCCTGCACGACACCCACAGCATGAAAGATCATGGCCGTACCCATCAGCTGTGTGAACTGCTCCACTGTGATTACGATCACGACACCCTGATCCCCACGAAATAACGCTATCCCCAAAAACGGCAAGGCCCCGTTTTTACACGGGGCCTTGTTGTCTCTGTCACATCCAGCGTTAGCCGCGTTTCTTAAACAGCAGCGTATTGTCGACCGCCAACTCCTGCTCCAACTGACGCGTCACAAACTCTGGACTGTTGGTGTGCCTGGCCAGCATATGATAGACCGCCGGGATCACCAGTAGGGTGAAGCCCGTCGCCACCGTGATCCCCGCCAGCACCACCACACCGATCACAAACCGGGTCTCGGCCCCAGCACCGGAGGCGAGCACCAGAGGAATAGCGCCTGCCGCTGTGGTGATCCCGGTCATCAATATCGGCCGCAGCCGCGCCTGAGCCGCCTCAAGGATCGCCGCATCGAAGGCCCGCCCCTGATCACGCAACTGGTTGGCAAACTCGACGATCAAAATGCCGTTTTTGGCCGCCAGCCCCACCAGCATGATGATCCCGATCTGCGAATAGATATTGAGACTCTGATCGGTGAAGTACAGCCCGAGCAGCGCGCCGAAGGTCGCCAAGGGCACCGTCAGCATGATCACAAAGGGGTGGATATAGCTTTCAAACTGGGCGGCGAGCACCAAGAACACCACCACCAGCGCCAGCGCAAAGATGAAGATCACCGCCGAGCCGGATTGCTGCAGATCCCGTGAGGCGCCCTTATAGCTCACATTGGCTTCCTCCGGCAGATGTTCGGCCACCAACCCATTGAGATAGCCCAGCGCTTCGCCCAGGGTATAACCCTCGGCTAGATTGGCCTCAAGGGTGATGGCACGCAGGCGATTAAAGCGGTTCAGTCGCGGCGCATCAGCAAACTCCTCGATCCGCACCAGATTGGCCAAGGGGATCAGCTCACCGGTCAGATCCGAGCGCACATACAGACTGCCCATATCCGCCGCGGTGTTCTGCCGCGCCCGCTCCCCCTCGATGATCACATCATACTCTTCGCCCCGCTGGGCAAAGGTCGTCACCAAACGCGAGCCCAGCATCGACTCCAGCGTCCGGCCAATATTACTGACCGTGATCCCCAGATCGGCGGCGCGCTCACGATCGATCACCACCCGCAACTGGGGCTTGGTCTCTTTATAGTCATGATCCAGCGCCAACAAACCGGGGTTATCCACCGCGTGCTGCAACAAGGTATCACGCCACTCGGCCAGCTCCTCGTAGCTGCCGCCTCCGATCACGAACTGCACCGGCTTGCCCACCCCGCGGCCAAACGCCTGTCGCATCACGGGAAACGCACGCACCCCGGACAGATCGGCAAGGCGTCGACGGATGTCACTGACGATCGCAAACGCGCTGCGACGCTCGCCCCAATCCTCCAGCGTAACAATGGCCATGCCACCAGAAAAATCCTCGGTACGACCAAAGGATCGGGGCGCCCGGATCAACAGGCGCTTGATCTCGCCCGCCTCCACCAGCGGCAACAATCGCCGCTCGATCTCCGCCATATACGCCTGCATAAACGCAAAGGTCGCCCCTTCCGGGCCGTTGACCACCACGAACATCGAGCCCCGATCCTCTTTGGGCGAAAACTCACTCGGCAACTGTTGTGCCAGCCAGCCGCTGCCCGCCAGTGCCGCGACGACGACGGTGATCACCAGTGCCGGCCGTTTGACCCAATACTGCAATAAGCGCCCGTAATAGGCCTTGAGGTGGACCATGCCCCGCTCGATCTGCCGCACCATCCAGGGCGGCTGCTCCACCTTGCGCAGCAGTTTTGAGCCCATCATCGGACTGAGCGTCAGCGCCACCAGAGACGACAGGATCACCGCCGCGCACATCGCAATGGAAAACTCACGGAACAACTTGCCCAGATCGCCCTCCAGAAACCCAATGGGCAGAAAGACGGCGATCAACACCAAGGTGGTGGCGACGATGGCAAAGCCCACTTGCCGGGCACCTAGGAAAGCCGCGCGCAGTGGCGGCTCCCCCGCATCGATGCGGCGATGAATGTTCTCCAGCATCACAATGGCGTCGTCCACCACCATGCCAATGGCGAGGATCAGCGCCAGCAGCGTCAACAAGTTGATGGAAAAGCCCAGCGCATAGAGCACAATGAAGGTGCCGATCAGCGACACAGGTACCGTCAGCGCCGGGATAAGCATGGCCCGAACGCTGCCCAGAAACAGATAGATCACCGCGATCACCAACGCCATCGCAATAAACAGGGTGCGGTACACCTCATCCACCGAGGCCTGAATAAACACCGAGGAATCGTAGGATCGTTTGATCTCCATCCCATCCGGCAGGGTCTGATTGAGTTCATCAACCAAGCGATTGACCGCCCGCGCCACATCCAGGGTGTTGGCGGTGGACTGGCGGGTCACCCCGATCCCGATCATGTCCTGGGTATTGCCACGAAACAGCAAGCGCTCCTCATCGGCCCCCAGCTCCACCTTCGCCACGTCAGACAGGCGGATCCGGTAGCCGTCCGCCCCGGCGCCGATCACCAGACGAGCAAACGCCTCCGGCTCCAGAAAGCTGCGCTGCACCCGCACCGAGAACACCCGATCCTCCGACTCGATATAACCAGCGGGCAACTCGACATTGTCGGCCCGCAGCGCCGACTCAATGTCGCTAACCGACAGTCCCCGCGCCGCCAGCTTTTGCCGGTCCACCCAGATCCGCACGGCATAGCTCTTAGCGCCACCCAGATAAACGTTGGCAACGCCATCGAGCACCGAAAAGCGATCCTGCAGATAGCGCCGGGCAAAATCCGTCAGCGCCAGATTATCCAGTCGATCCGACACCAGATTGAGCCAGAGGATCACCTCCGAGCTGCCGGAAGCCTTGCTGATCTCTGGTGGATCCGCCTCCTCCGGCAGATTATTGAGAATGCGCGAGATCCGATCCCGCACATCGTTGGCCGCCGCATCGATGTCGCGTTCAATATCAAACTCCAAGGTGACCGACGAACGACCATCTCGACTGGAGGAGACGATATCGCGGATCCCCTCCACCCCGGACACTCGATCCTCGATCAGGCGGGTAATGCGGCTCTCCACCACCGCGGCCGACGCGCCGCGGTAGTTGGTGCGGATATCCACCACCGGCGGATCGATACTCGGGTATTCCCGCAGCGGCAGCTTGTCGAACGCCACCAAACCAAAAGCGATCAACAGCAAGCTGATCACCGACGCAAACACCGGGCGCCGAACCGACAGATCCGTCAGTAACATCAGCTCGCCTCCGCCATCGCTGGCGTCACGCCAAAGCGCTCAGTCAGCTCCACTGTCACTGCCTGTCCCGGACGCACCGATTGAGTACCGAGGATCACCACGGCTTCATCCGCGGCCAATCCCGATAGGATCTCCACTTCACCCTTGCGCCTCAGCCCCAGCACGACCTCGCGCTGCTCGATCTTCTGCTCGCCATCCACCACATAGACAAACTGTTTGTCCTGACGGGGCACCAGCGCCGACTCCGCCACCACAATGCTGTGACGCTGCTCCACCACCAGCGACAAGGTCATCAACATGCCGGGGCGCAGCTGCAGATCCGGGTTGGCCAATTCGGCCCGCACCACAACGGCGCGGGTCTGAGGATCGACTCGACTGTCGATCCCCCGCACCTTGCCGCGAAACACCTGTTCAGGGTAAGCCGCCGCCCGCGCCTGCACCTCATTGCCAGGAGTGAGCTGAGACAGGAAACGCTCAGGAATGGTGAAATCCAGCTTAACCACCGCCAGATCATCCAAGGTGGTCAGTGTGGTGCCTGGCGTTACTAGGGCGCCGGGACTGATCTCACGAAAGCCCAGCAGGCCATCGAAGGGGGCACGAATATAGCGGGCATCCAGCTCGGCCTGATACTGCGCCAGCGTGGCCTTGGCCACATCAATGCGCGTCAGCAGCTTATCCAACTCATTACTGGCGACGGTCTGCGCCTTGACCAACCCCTCAATGCGGCGATACTCGCGTTGCTGCTCCAGCAGATTCGCTTGCGCCGCTTGCAACTTGGCGCGCTGCTCCGCGTCGCGCAGCGTGACCAATAACGCGCCCTGACGGACTCGATCACCATCATCAAAGTGCACCTGTTGCACCCGCTCGGTGATCCGCGCCGCCACCAACACCGACTCACGCGCCTTAACGGTCCCCAGCGCCTCAACCTGACGTTGCATCGGCTGATACTCGGCTGGCGCCACCACCACCTTAGTGCTGCCACCGCCGCGCGTGGCTGGGCCCGACGGTTGTCGCCCCGTTTCCTTGTACACCACACCGCCGGCCAATGCCGCCAGCAAAACCAAAGCCGCGATCCCTGTTCGATCCATCGTCGCTGTCATCCAATCCGTATGATGACCCCAAGTTTAAACGGCTACATTATCGAAACAACCGATATTACATCTCGTTACAGTTAGTTTTATCTGAACAGGATTTCAAGCGACTCAAACAGCGAAACCCACGCCATCAAGCCGAACGGGCAGCAGAGATCGCTGCGCGCGACGGACACACTCAACCGCGTGATCGCATCAGCACAGCCATCCACGCCAATAAGGCTGCCGATCCCGCTTACCGCGCCCAAACGAAAAACGGCCCCCCCGAAGGGTGGCCGTTAACTCTGGACACAGGTTCGCCGCGCGTTACTTGCGCTCGGTCGTCCCTTCAAACCGACCCCAAGCCGCGGGTCCCACCGCCTCGCTCATCTCATCCCAGGTCTTACGCATCTCTTCGGCGCGCTCAGGGAATTGACGGATCAGGTTATGCTCTTCACTGATATCCTCTTCCAGATTGAACAAGAACAGGCCTTCACGCGGGTTGCGCATCAGCTTCCAGTCGCCGTCACGCAGCGCCCAGTGCGCGCCAAAACGCCAGAACAAACGGTCATGCGGCGACACCTCACTCTCACCAGAGAGCACCGGCAGAATGTCCTTTCCATCCAACGTCCACTCGGGATCCAACTCGCCACCGGCCAGCTTCACCGTGGTCGGGAACAGATCCAGCGCACTGATCATCACATCCGAACGGGTCCCTTCAGGGATCACGCCAGGCAGTTTGGCCGCAAACGGCACTCGCAATGCCCCTTCAAAGGTCGTCGCTTTTTGGCTACGCAACACCCCATTGCTGCCACCGTGCTGGAACTTGCCGCCATTATCGGAAAACAGCACCACCATGGTGTGCTCGGCAATGCCCCGCTCTTCCAGCGCATCCAAGATCAGGCCAATGTTATCGTCCATGCTGGAGATCATCGCCGCCAGCGCCTGACGATCGCCTAAATGCTCAAACGCCTTGAGCTTCGGCTCCGTCGCCTCCATCGGCGCATGCGGTGCGGTAAACGCGACCTCGAGGAAGAACGGCTGATCGGCGTAGCGGTTAATGAAGTCAACCGACTCTTGACCAAACGCGTCCGTCAGGTAGCGCGCCTCATGCTCGACCAACTGATCGTTGCGATACAGATATTCCTCTTCATTGTCGCCAACCCAATAGGTCAAGGCCCCGTTATTGAAACCATAGTATTCATCGAACCCGCGGTTCCATGGCTGGTACTGCTCAGGTTTACCATCGTGGAATTTCCCCACCAAACCGGTGCGGTAATCCAACGTCTTCAGGTACTCCTGGATCATCAGCACATCGGTCGGCGTGCCCATGTTGCTGTTGCCCACCAGATCCTCGTGACCAAAGCGGTGCTGGTACATCCCGGTGTGGTAGCCCGCACGGGACGGACCGCAAACCGGCGCGGAGACATAGGCCGTGGCCATGCTCACGCCCGCGTCAGCCAGGCGATCCATCTGCGGAGTCAGGATCTCGGTCGAGCCATTAAAGCCGGTGTCGCCGTAGCCCAGATCGTCGGCCACGATCCAGATAAAGTTAACCGGCGGCGTATCCTGAGCAACAACATGAGGCGCCGCAACCAGCATGGCACCAGCGCAGGCCGATAAGGCCAGGTGTTTGGGTTTCAACATAGGGTCTTCTATCTACTTTTAAGGGAACGGCGCCGTCAGCGCCCACAACTGCAGCAAACGCTATCATGCCCTGAGCGAGCGTCTACGCTATTTGCAAAACCTTGCTTTTCAGAACAGTCTGAGAAATGCATAACAGACTCTCTGACAGCAGAAACAACAACGCCCCGCGATGCGGGGCGTTGGTCACTACGCGGCTTCCTTGGTCGGCAAGGGAACCGCCGGCTTCTCCTTAGCCAACTGCTGAGCCAACTCTCGGCTAACAAACTCCGGACTGTTGGTGTGCTTGGCGAGCAGATGGTAGACCACCGGGATCACCAACAAGGTAAAGAAGGTGGCGATCACCACCCCAAACAGCACCACAATGCCGATCACAAAGCGGGTTTCCGCCCCGGCACCGCTGGCCATCACCAACGGAATGGAGCCCGCCACCGTGGTGATCCCGGTCATGATGATCGGGCGCAAACGTGCCAGCGCCGCTTCGATGATGGCATCATCAAACGGCACGCCTTCATCGCGCAACTGGTTGGCAAACTCGACGATCAAAATGCCGTTTTTCGCCGCCAAGCCGATCAACATGATCATGCCGATCTGCGAGTACAGGTTGATACTCTGATCGGTGAAGTACAGACCCACTAGAGCGCCGAAAGCCGCCAGTGGCACCGTCAACATGATCACAAACGGGTGGATATAGCTTTCAAACTGACCCGCCAGCACCAAAAAGACCACCAGCAATGCCAGCGCAAACACAAACACCACCGATGAGCCGGACTCAAAGTGATCCTGTGACGGCCCTTTGTAGCTCACCATCGCGTCGGTTGGCAGCAGATCTTCCACCAAGCCATTCATATATTCGAGCGCTTCACCCAAGCCATAACCCTCGGTCAGGTTGGCCGTAATGGTGACCGAACGCATCCGCTTATGCCGGTTCAAACGACTGGCGTCGGCAAACTCTTGCGTGGTCACCAGGTTCGACAAAGGGATCAACGCACGGTTGTTTTTGGAGCGCACGTAGATGTTGTCGAGATCCTCCGCGGTATTCTGTCGCTCACGCAAGCCCTCCAGGATGATGTCGTAATCTTCGCCGCGCTGCTCCATGCTGGTTACGACCCGAGAGCCGAGCATGGTTTCCAGGGTGCGGCCGATATCACGAATGGACACGCCCAGATCGTTGGCCCGCTCCTGATCGATGATCACCCGCAACTGAGCCTTGGTTTCATGATAATCATGGTTGATGTTGCGCAGACCCAGATTCTTCTCCGCCTCTTCAATGATGATGTCACGCCACTGGCTCAGCTCCTCATAGGTGCCCCCGCCGATCACAAACTGCACCGGCGCCCCCGAGCCCCGCCCGAACGGCTGAGGCATACCAACCCCGACCCAGACCCCGGCAATGTCGCGGAACAATTCGCGCAGCTCCTGCTGGATCACATGGGCGCTGCGGCGCTCACCCCATTCGGCGAGGCGCAAGGTAATGCGGCCATTGTTAAAGTCCGCCATTCGTCCCCAACCATTGGGAGCCTGAGTCGACAGGTTAACCACCTCACCGCTCTCTAAATAGGGCTGCAATCGGTACTCCACCTCTTCGACATAAGGCAGCATGTACTCGAATGTCGCGCCCTGCGGCCCGCCGAAGTGAATGTTAATGGTGCCGCGATCCTCCCGCGGAGCAAACTCACTGCCCAGCTTGTCGGCGAAGTAATAGCTGCCGCAACACGCGGCCGTCACCAGCAGCGCCACTAAGATAGGCTGTTTGCTCCAGGTCAACAGCACTGAGCGATAGCGCACCTTCACCCGCTCCAGCGCACCGTCGACCTTGGTCACGATCCACGGGGTCGACGGATTCGGCTTGAGGATCTTCGAGGCCATCATCGGGCTGAGCGTCAGGGCGATCAGACTGGAGAAGATCACCGCAGCGCACATCGCCACCGAGAACTCGCGGAACAATCGACCGAGATCCCCCTCCATAAAACCGATAGGCAGGAACACCGCCACCAGCACTAATGTCGTAGCGACAATGGCAAACCCGACCTGACGGGCGCCCAAGAAGGCGGCCATCAACGGCTGCTCGCCCTCTTCGATGCGGCGCTGGATGTTCTCCAGCATCACAATGGCGTCATCCACCACCATGCCAATCGCGAGGATCATCGCCAGCAGGGTGATCAGATTGAGCGAATAACCTAGACCGTACAGCACCATAAAACTGGCTGTCAGCGAGACCGGCACCGTCACCGCCGGGATCAATACCGCCCGCACGCTGCCCAGGAACAGGTAGATCACCAACACCACCAACATCATGGTGATCAGTAAGGTGGAGTACACTTCATCAATGGAGGACTGAATGAACACCGAGCTGTCGTAACTGACCATCAACTCCATGCCCGGCGGCAAGCCGTCGTTGATCTGGGCAATGGTTTTGTTGATCTCATTGGCCACATCCAGCGTACTGGCGGTGGACTGGCGGGTGATCCCCAAGCCGAGCACATTCTCACCATTGGCACGGAAGATCCGCCGATCCTCATCGGCCACCATCTCCACCCGCGCCACATCGGCCAAGCGCACCAGATAATCGTCTCGGCCGCTGCCCACCACCATCTTGGCGAAATCATCGATGTCGCGGAAACTGCGCTGCACCCGCAGCGAATATTGCAGGTGCTTGGACTCCATCGAGCCAGCGGGCAGCTCCACGTTTTCGCTGCGAAGCACATTTTCAATGTCGGCCACGGTCAATCCCCGCGCCGCCATCTTTTCGTTATCGAGCCACACCCGCACCGCATAGGAGCGCGAGCCGGACATGTGCACCTCCGCCACGCCATCGATCACCGCGAAACGGTCGACAATGTAGCGCTTGGCGTAATCGGTCAGCTCCAGGTTATCCATGTTCCCTGCGATCAGGTTCAACCACATGATCACATCGGAGTTACCCGAGGCCTTGGTCACCCGCGGCGCATCGGCTTCCTGCGGCAGGCCGATACGGGACACCTTATCGCGCACGTCGTTGGCGGCGACATCAATATCCCGATTGCTGTTAAATTCGATGTTGACCGACGCCCGGCCATCGCGGCTGTTGGCCGTGACATTGCGGATCCCCTCGATCCCCGAGACCTGAGACTCAATGCGCTGGGTGATCCGGCTGTCGATCACCGAGGCTGACGCTCCGCGGTAGCCCACGCTGACGTTCACCACCGGCACATCGATATTGGGGTACTCTCGCAGCGGCAGCTTGCCAAAAGCCACCAGACCAAACGCCACCAGCAGGATACTCAGTACCGAAGCAAAGACCGGGCGTTTGACCGAAACGTCAGTAAGGATCATCCGCGCTCTCCCATATGGGTAAAGCGCTCGGCGTAGGTCACCTCAACGGTCTGACCGCCGCGCACCCGATCGATCCCGCGGATCACCACACGCTCGCCCTCAGACAAACCCGACAAGATCTCGGCCTTTCCTCGGGTACGCCAACCGACGCGGACTCGGCGCCGCTCTATCACGTCGTCATCACCAGCAACGAACAGGTATTGATCCTGACGCTGCACCATGATCGCCTCCTCCGGCACCACGATCCCCTCACGCTCATCGGTGATCAAGCGCAGGGTCATCAGCATGCCGGGGCGCAGCTTCAGCTCACGGTTGTTCAGCTCAGCCCGGATCATCACCGAGCGGGTCGTGGGATCGATCCGGCTGTCGATGCTGACCACAGTGCCGAAGAAACGATCCTCCGGATACGCGGAAACCTGGCCAACCACCGGCTTGCCCGGACGGATCACCGACATATGACGCTCAGGGACATTGAAATCCAGGTGAACCACCTCGAGATCATCCAGCGTGGTGATCGAGGTATTCGAGGTCACCAGCGCCCCGGAACTCACCTCGCGCAGGCCCAACAAGCCATCGAATGGCGCACGGATCTCACGCGTTCGCATCTCCGCCTCGAACCGAGCCACCTCGGCTTGGGCCACCTCGATGCTGGTTTGCAACTTATCCAGTTGGCTACGGGCAATGGTATGCACCTTTACCAGCTCTTCAATACGCTCATACTCGCGCTGATGATCGGTCAACTTGGCCTTCGCCTCGCGCACCCGAGCCTGCTGCACGCCGTTCTCCAACTGGACCAACAACTCACCCTGCTGCACCTGCTGACCGCTCTCGAAATAGAGCGCCTTCACCGTCTCAGTCATCTTGGAGGAGATGGTGACCGACTCGCGGGCATTGATATCGCCCAACGCCTCAACCTGGCGGGTGACCGAAGACACGCGCGCATCTTCCACCACCACCCGAGTCAGTCGTTCTCGGCTTTCTCGCACGATACGCTCGCGTTCTTTAATAAAGTCCTTAAGCCAGACGCCGCCAGCCAAAGTCAGGAACAGGATCAACCCGATGATAAGAGAATTTTTCATTATAATTTTTGCTCGAAGCGCTAGCGAGGCGGTCAGTTTACTGCGCAACAGTAGTGAAACAACGGCTATTTACGTTGCATTACACCCCAAGCAAGCCAGGTCGTGATCGACATCGCACAAGCTCCGCGACTGGCGTTCAAAACACCACCAAAAAAAGACAGTAAGGCGCCGCGGCAACGGGTTACGCTCACACCCATCTCGCGCGGCAAAACCGACAAACTTGGCACATATTGATAGGCAGCTGGGGCAAAATTCCCTTAGACTGGCGCCATTTTTATCGACGGTGAGATCCCTATGACCATTGAACGCATGCAGACTGGCCAACGAATGAGCCGGATCGTCAAACACAACGACACCATCTACCTCTGTGGTCAGGTGTGTGCCGACGCCACCCAAGGCATTACCGAACAAACCCAAACCATGCTGGATAAGGTCGACGCGCTGCTGCTGGAAGCGGGCTCCGACCGCCAGCACATGCTGTCGGCCACCATCTATGTTAAGACCATGGACGATTTCGGGGCCATGAATGCCGTCTGGGACGCCTGGGTACCGCAAGGCTATGCCCCGGCCCGCGCTTGCGTCGAAGCCGCCATGGCGCGCGACGCCCTGCTGGTGGAGATCTCCGTGGTGGCCGCGGTGAAGAAAGACTAAAAGTGCTGTTCACTGATAGCTGATAGCTGATAGCTGATAGCTGCTATTAAACACAAAAACCCCCGCATCGGCGCGCCGATACGGGGGGGGTTATTGCCAGCTCAATTACGCCTTAGCCGCGAGCTCCTGCTCTAGCAGTTGCGCCCGATACTCGGGTGAGTGGGTCTTCTTCGCCATCAGGCGATACATCGCCGGAATAACAAACAGGGTCACCACCGTCGACAGCGCCATGCCAGAGAAGATCACCACGCCAATGGCGTAGCGGCTTTCCGCCCCCGCACCAGTGGCGATAAGCAGTGGCACCGCACCGAATAGGGTAGTGAACGCCGTCATCAAGATAGGGCGCAGGCGCGAAGCCGAGCCCTCGATGATGGCCTGTTCAAAGGCGTAGCCCTTATCACGCAACTGGTTGGCAAACTCCACGATCAAAATGCCGTTCTTGGTCACCATGCCGATCAACATGATCATGCCGATCTGCGAATAGATGTTCAGGCTTTCCCCGGTGATCAACAAGCCAAGCAGCGCACCGGCGATCCCCAGCGGCACCGTCAGCATGATCACCATCGGGTTGATGAAGCTCTCGAACTGGGCTGCTAACACCAGATAAGCGACCACCAATGCCAAACCAAACACCAGCAGGGTATCGGACTGGTTGTCTTTGTAGCTCTTCGACTCACCGGCATAATCAATGGTGATCCCCGGTGGTAGGATCTCCCGTGCAGTTTCTTCTAGCACGATTAAGGCTTCACCCATAGTGTGACCTTCGCCGATCTGACCCGTAATGGTCACCGCCTTGGTTCGCTGATAACGACGTAAAGCTGCCGCACTGCCCACCTCCTCGAAGGTGGCCAACGACGCCAAACTGACTCGTTCGCCATCCAGCGTGGTCAAATAGACTGAAGACAGGTCCGATGCATCATTGAACTTGGCCAGATCACCACGCAAGAACACATCGTACTCTTCGCCCCGCTCCACAAAAGTGGTTCGGCTCACCCCACCTAAGACCGCTTCCAGAGTCGTGGCGATCTCCCGTGGCGAGATCCCGACGCGCGCCGCAGCGTCCAGATCCGGATGCACTAGCAGTTCCGGCGTATCTTCGCTGTAGTTGGTGTCAAGATCCCCCAACTCACTGCGATCCTGCACCGCATTGATCACCTTATTGGCCCACATATCCAGCTCACCATAATCGGCTCCGCCAAGGACAAACTGCACCGGATCACTGGAGCCACCACGGAAACCGGGGCCCATGATAAACAAACGCACGTCGGAGAAACCGCGCATATCACGACGCAACTGCGCTAGGATCTCTTCCGAATGTTGCTCCCGCTGCTCCCACTCTTTCAACAAGAGAACGAAAAAGCCGGTGGCGTCGCCGCGGTTACCAAAAGCCGGCGTCGAGAAGTTCATCCCCTGCAACGGCCCATCCGCTTCCATCAAAGGCAATAACTTCGCCTCGATCGCCTCCATGTTCTTTACCATGCGATCATAAGCCGTGCCTTCTTGGCCCTTCACGTAGATAAACAGCACACCTCGGTCTTCCTTAGGTGCCATTTCCGTCTTCACGTTAGGAAACATCACCACCATGCCCACCAAGGCCAACACGATGATCGCCGGACCGATCCAGACAAAGCGCAGCATCGACTGCAGTGCCTGCTTGTACCGCCGTTCCAGACGCCCAAACTGGCAGTTAACCCAAGCGGTAAAACGCCCAGGTTTGACATTGGTCTTGAGCAAGTAAGAACCCAATACCGGTGTCAGCGTCAGCGCGACAATGGAGGAGAAGATCACCGCAACTGATAGGGTAACCGCAAACTCAGTAAAGAACTTGCCCACCATACCGCCAGCAAATGCGATCGGCAGGAAGATCATCACCAACACAGCAGTGGTGGCAACCACCGCAAAGCCCACCTCACGGGTGCCCTCATAAGCAGCCACCAAAGGCGTCGCACCCCGCTCCAGGTGCTTAAAGATATTCTCCACCACCACAATGGCATCATCCACCACCAGACCGATGGCCAAAATAAGCGCCATCAAAGTCAGCAAGTTCAGAGAGAAACCGGCGAACGCAGCGACCATAAAGGAAGAGATCAGCGAGACCGGTACCGTCACCGCCGGGATCAAGGTCGCACGCGCCTGACCCAAAAAGACAAACAGGATTAAAACCACCAGACCCGCTGTAATAAACAGAGTCTGGAACACCTCTTCGATGGAACGGTCGATGAAGGTTGTGCTATCAAAAGCAACCTCGAGCTCCATCCCAGCAGGCAAGGTCGGCTGCAGCGCGTCAACCAATGCAGTGACCCCTTTCGCCACCGTCACCGGGTTGGCGTCAGACTGCGCTCCAATGGCAAAGCCCAGCGCATTCAGGCCGTTACTCTTATACGAAGTGGTCTCACTCTTGGCCCCATCGTAGATGTGTGCAATGTCCGCCAGATAGACAGGACTGCCCGAGGTGTCATAACGCACCACGATCTGAGCGAAATCCGCCACACTGGTCATCACCCGTTCGAGTCGAACCGGCATCACCTGATCGCGGTTTCGCATCTGACCCGCGGGCAGCTCCAGGTTTTGATTGCGCAGCGCGGTTTCCACCATCGGCACAGTAATGCCCAAGCCCGCCATCGCGCCGGGATCGAGTTCCAGGTAGATCACCCGCTCCAGATTTCCGTACAGATCGACCTGGCTAACGCCATTGACCAAAGAGAAACGATCGACCAGAACCCGATCGGCAAAATCGGTTAGATCGATGTTATCCATCTCGGAGCTGCGCAGAGATAAACGGATCACCGCATCACCACTGACATTGGCCTTCACCACAATCGGCTCATCAGCGTCCTCGGGTAAGCGGGCCTGGATCCGCGACACCGCATCGCGCACGTCCGACAGGCCCTCCATGACATCCCATTCCAGCTCAAATCTAACGGTGATCCGCGAAATACCGGTGCGGCTCATGGATTCGATCTCATCGATCCCAGAGATCCCCGACAGCTGATCCTCAATCACCTGAGTGATCTGACTCTCCATCACCGCCGGCGAGGCACCTTCATAACGCACCGAGACCGTTACTACCGGCAGATCCACATCCGGCAACTCACGTACTGCCAGCTTGTTGAACGCCACCAGACCAAACAGGGTCATCAGTATCGACAGAACGACGGCCATCACTGGCCGTTTTACAGAAACATCCGACAGCAACATTAGCGCGACACCTCGGTACCGCCACCATTCACTTCAGTGATCTTGGCACCATCACGGATCGCCACCAAACCTTGCACTACGATGCGCTCGCCCGCTTCCAATCCCTGCTCAATGGTCACGGTATTGCCCAGACGGTCACCAATAGCAACCAAGGTGCGATGGGCGATATCCTGCTCATCAACCACATAGACGTAGCGATCCGAGCCGGAGTATTCCAACGCCTGAACCGGTACAACCGGGCGATACAACGCCGGGATCTCCAGCCCAACCCGAGCCATCATGCCTGGCTTGAGGCGAAGTGCCCCATTATCGACCCCATACCGTACCGACACTGCCATGTTGCGCGTATCCACTCGGCTATCAATCGTCATCAGTTGACCAAAGAACGACTCTTCGGCGTAGGTATCGATCCCGATACCTATCTGTTGACCCTCGGCCAGATCCGCCAGGTAACGCTGTGGCACCGATAGGTCCATCCGCAACATCTCGATCTGATCCAAGCTCATCAGGGTTTCCCCCGCACTGATCTGTGCACCAACAGCATGGCTGATCAATCCAACCACGCCGTCGAAGGGCGCGGTCAGCGTACGTTTGGCCAACTCCGCTTCGCTGCTGGCCAAGCGCGCCTCGGCCATTGCCACCTGAGCCTCACTGCTGGCCAGATCCGACGCACTCACCGCACCGCTATGCGCCAACCGTGTTCGTTCTGACAATTGACGCTTGGCGTCCAACAAGGCCGCCTTGGCTTCCGCCTGCTGCGCACGCTGTAAAGAGTCCTCTAAGCGCACCAACAACTGACCTGCCTCAACCCTATCGCCACTGTTCACCGCCAACACCGCCAAGCGCCCTGCAACTTCCGGTGCAATGGTGACCGCCTGCCAAGCTTCCAGGTTAGCCACTAGGGCCAACTTGCGAGGCAGCATCGCGGCCTCCACTGCTTGTGTTTTCACTTCCGTAGTTTGTGCACGTGGGCCTTTAGATTCAGCTTCATTGCCGTTTTGCAGCCAAAAATAGCCGCCAGCCACTGCAGCAAGCAGGGCGATCGCGAGGGTTTTCTTCAACATGAGGATACAGCACTCCAAAATAGTGCTCGAATGGTACCCCAGCATCTGGGCAAAAGAAGTAACCAATTGTCATTTTCTGAAGCTAGGTCTAGCTCCTGTTCAACCTTTATTTAATGAACAACATTCCTGTTATGAGAACACCCGCCCTGCGCAATTTAACCGCCCGCAGTGCGTGCATATAACAACAAAAAAGCACCGCTTTCGCGGTGCTTTTTACAGGGCCACAGACACTGTGACTTAGAGTTGACGCGCCTCTTTACGCAGCACGTCAGCGAAGTCATTGTACAACGCCGTCATGGTTGCCGTATCCAGCGGCTTGGCGTCGCTGTCAAGCAGCACAATCGCCGTACGCTCTCCCATCTTGTCAAGCAAGATCTGGTAGCTGCCATCGTCGATCGCCAATCCATCTTCGCCGCCCCACAGCGACGACCAGAAGCCGGTCGCGCCATCGTACTCAACGAAATAGGTCGCCAAATTCTTATCGTAGTCACGTACGGTGAAACCCAGCGCAGGCAAAACCTTACCCATGCGCGACCACACCGCATCAAACTTACCATCAGCCACGATGGCGGTATTGTCGCTGCTGTCAAAGCCCAGCTCCGCCTTGAAGCCCCGACCATCGCGCAACTCGGCCAGATGACGACGCTTCTGGCGTTCGAAGTTCATGTAGGCCACCGCGCTATTGAGCATATCGATGGCGTAACGGCGACGATCGGCATCGGTCAACACCACCGAGTCATCGATCCCGTCCAGACCCTCTTCATGATCGATCAGCTCAATGGTGATCGAGCCGGTGCGGCCGTGATCCTTCACCGCAGTATCGAACTGATAGCGCTGGCGTACCTGATACACCTTCTCACGCCACCAAGAACGACCGATCACCTCATTGGATTCGATCCATTCGGTCTGTATCACCCCGGCATCTTCGCTGGCAACCGCGATCTCCCGCTCCGCCAGAAATTGCGTCAGGGTCTGCTGGATCTCATTGGCCAGATCCACCTCATCCTCGTTGCTCTCGATCAAGATGGTGATGCTGTCCACCCCATCCTGCAGTCGCGTGCCATCAGCCAGAGGAAGCACCTGCAATGGTGGACGCACATCCAAGCGCTGACCCACCACGTCGGCATCGACCTCATCACTGATCTGCGGGATCTCAAATTCCGTACTGTACCTTGGCGTCTTCAAATGAGCGGGCACCACCAGATCGATCCCGGCAGCCTCATTCAAATAATCAAAACCGCCGCTGGCCTGACGACGTTCCAGCGGAGTGGTACACCCCGCCAAGGCGACAACCGTCAGTGCCACTAGACTCCGTTTCATGCAGTTCCCTCAAGCGCTGCGTGAAGCGTCCAGCGCCTCACGCACAATTTCTTTAGTTGATTCGGATGGGCTGATCAGGGGCAGACGGAAGTGCGTCTGGGTGGTCACCGCCAACGCTTCCATCGCCCACTTCACCGGGATCGGATTCGCCTCGACAAACAGCGCGCTGTACAGAGGAGATAGCTGCGCATCCATACGACGCGCCGTGGCGATGTCGCCCGCCAATGCCGCATCACACAACGCCTTAAACTCCGCCGGACGCACGTTATTGGTCACCGAGATCACCCCATCACCACCGGACAGCATAAAGGCCATTGCGGTTGGATCGTCTCCAGACAACAGGATGAAATCCTCGCCACACTGTTGGCGCAATGGCGTCACCCGCGACAGGTCGCCGGTGGCATCCTTGATACCTACGATGTTTTTAATCTGACTAAGTTCCGCTACGGTCGCCGTTTCCATGTCACAGCAGGTGCGACCGGGGACGTTGTATAGGAGCTGAGGTTTCTCCGTCGCCGCGGCAATGGCGCTAAAGTGCGCCAGCAAGCCCGCTTGAGTCGGCTTGTTATAATAAGGGGCCACGGTCAACATCGCATCGGCGCCAATGGCATCCATCGCCTTTGTCAGCTCGATCGCTTCCGCGGTGCAATTGGCGCCCGCACCGGCGATCACCGGGATCCTGCCGGCAACCCGTTTCACCACAGCCCCCACCACCGCAATATGCTCAGGCACCGACAGCGTGGCAGACTCCCCCGTAGTTCCGACCGCAACAATGCCATCGGTTCCGTTTTCAATATGAAACTCAACCAGTTGCTCCAGGGACTCAAAGTCCACTGCGCCGTCCTGGGTCATCGGCGTCACCAACGCCACAATACTTCCGCGAAACATGCTTTTATCCCTTACGCTAGAGCCCGCTATGGTACTGGTGGGCTTCAGCGATGACAAGGGAGCAAACATCAAACCTCAGTTGTGCTAGCATAGCCGCCGACAGCGCCGATCCCATGTTTGGCCGCTACCACTCAAATATCCGAAAAAAACACAACAAAAAAGGGAAGGTTATGACGCAGTTTTTGGCCGTAACGGCCATGGGCACCGACCGTCCGGGCATTGTCAATGAGCTGGCCAAGCTCACCGCCGCCTGTGACTGCGACATCATCGATAGCCGAGTGGCCATTTTTGGCAACGAATTCTCACTTATCATGCTGGTCGGCGGCGACTACAGCGCCATCACCCGATTGGAGAATGAGCTGCCGCTGCACGCCGCCCAACTGGAACTGATGACCATCTGCAAGCGCACCTCGCAGCATCAGACTCCCCACTTCACCGGCCGACTGGTGGTGGAACTGTCCGGCGCCGACAAGCGAGGCACCATGCGCCAGATCACCCAGTTCCTAGCCGACAGAGAGCTGGATCTGGCCGGGTTCAGCTCCAGTGCCAACAAAGGCGAAGGCGACACCGGACTGCAACAGGTGGAGGTTCGGATCAATGTCACCGATCGGGTCGACATCGATGCCTTAGAGCAGAGTCTGCGAACGCTGGCCACCGACATCGGCCTGACATGCCGGGTGCGTCGTATGGAAGATCCCAAATAAATCAGCCTTTACGGTGAATTTTGATTGCCTTGCGTGGTCTCAAGGTCACCACGCTATGGAAGACAAGAACGTATGCCAAGGAGAACCGCATGAATCCGCTGCAAGCTGGTGACAAAGCCCCATCCTTTACATTGCAAAATCAACACGATGAAACAATCACCCTAGCCGACTTTGCCGGCAAGCGGGTCTTGGTTTATTTCTATCCCAAGGCGATGACCCCGGGCTGCACGGTACAGGCGCAAAAACTGCGTGACATCCAAGCTGATTTAGCAGCGAAGGATGTGATCGTCATGGGGATCAGCCCAGATCCGATCAAACGGCTGGCCAAGTTTGCCGAGCGTGATGCGCTGAATTTCCACCTGTTATCCGATGAAGACCACGCGGTGGCCGACGCCTTTGGCGTCTGGGGCTTGAAGAAGTTCATGGGCAAGGAATACGACGGCATTCACCGTCTAAGCTTCCTGATCGGCCCGGACGGCACCATTGAACACTTCATCAATAAATTCAAAACCAAAGATCACCACGACGTGGTGCTGGGCCTGTTGTAAGCCATGTCACCTCTGCTCTTCCGCTCCATCGCCCTCGCCTTGTTGCTTTGGTCAGCCGGACTGTCCGGCTTGGCCACCTTGGCGTTGGCGGAAGAGTTTCATCAACACGATCACAGCGTTCCCTGTGCGCAATCCCTGCTGATCGAGCACTGGTATCAGGCCATCGGCACCAGCGAATATGCCTTCGTCGCCCTCGGCGGCCAGCCCCTGCGCTTTGCCCTAAAGCCCTATGCCGCGCCCGTCCCCGCGCCAGCACAAACCGGCAATCGCGATCCGCCACCACTCCCGTTGTTCCACTCATAAAACTAAGTGATCTAATTTAACAACCGGAGTTTGCTGTGAAGTTATCAGCCCAAGCCCAGCCCTGCCTAATTGCACTGGCCGTTGCCAGCGCTTTGTCCCTGTCCGCGTGCAGTGGCGAACATCAACACGATCATCATGCCCATGCGCCCTCCGAGCCCGCGCACGCCAGCGCACTCCGTGCTCAAAGCGCCAACGAGGCGTCCCATGACGGTCATGCGCAGCACCATGAGCACGCGCCAACTCATGACGCCCATGATCACGACCATGAGCACAGCCACGCTCATGAGGCGCATCAACACAGCGACGAATGCGAGCATGACCACGACTCAGACCATGCCACTCAAGGCGGCTATGGTGCTCACGTCCATGGCGAAGGGGAGATGACTTTGATCCAGGATCTAGATCAGGTCCAGATCAGCTTGCTCCTCCCCACCGACAGCCTGTGGGGCTTCGAACGCGCCCCAGCCAACGACGAAGAGGAAGCCTTGATCCGCCGCGTGCTGGGCCAGCTCAGTGCCGGTCACCGCTTCTTCGCGCTCAGCGGCCGCGCCCAGTGCCAGCCACAAGACGTCGAGATCATCCCACCGCAAGGGCTGGACACCCCAGGCTACAGTGGCCATATGGAGCTCGAAGCCCATTGGCGCTGGCAATGCGAGCAGGTGACCGACTTAAACCAAGTCAAGGTCGAGTTCTTCAAACACTACCCACAACTGCATAAACTCACGGCCCAACGCCTGACACTCAACGGCAGTGGCGGCGCCACCCTGACTCCACAACACCCAACCATGAGCTGGTAATGATCCACAATCCATCCCAAACCCAATTGACCATCGCCGGGCTCAGCTATCGCTGGCCCGGTGGCGAACGCACCCTCACCGTGCCGCAGCTGACGCTGCGTGCCGGCGAGCGCGCCATGCTGCGGGGCGCCTCCGGCAGCGGTAAATCCACCCTACTCAACCTGATCAGCGGCGTGCTCTCCCCCGACGCTGGCGAGCTGGCCCTACTGGGTCAGCCGCTGCAACAGATGAGCGCAGCCAAGCGCGATCAACTGCGCGCCGACGCCATGGGGATCGTGTTTCAACAATTTAACCTGTTGCCCTACCTCAGCGTGGAGCAGAACATCCTGCTGCCGCTGAAGTTCGCCCCTAAGCGCCGCGCTAGGGTCAACGATCCCAAGCAAGAAACCGCCCGCTTGCTGCAAGCGATGGAGCTGGATCTGAGCCTGCTCAACCGCTCGGTAACCGAGCTGTCGGTCGGCCAACAGCAACGCGTCGCCGTGGCCCGCGCCCTGATCGGCACCCCGGCGCTGATCCTGGCCGACGAGCCAACCTCGGCACTGGATCCAATCGCCCGTGATCGCTTTATGGCCCTGCTGGCCAGCCAATGCCAGGCCGCTGGCTCGGCCCTGCTGTTGGTCAGCCACGATCCGGATCTGGCCAAAGTGGTCGACAGTGAGTACCTGCTTCACGTCAGCGACACAGGGACGGAGGTACGACCATGTTAAGCCTGATGCTGCGCAGCATGCGCAATCGACTGACCAGCGTCAGCCTGACCCTGACCGTGATCGCCATCTCCGTCGCCCTGTTTATCGGCGTGGAATTGGTGCGAACTCAAGCTAAGCAAAGCTTTGCCAACACCATCTCAGGCACAGATCTGGTGGTCGGCGCTCGCAGCGGCAACATCAACCTGTTGCTCT
This sequence comes from Ferrimonas pelagia, assembly GCF_039543565.1. Classification (NCBI taxonomy): domain Bacteria; kingdom Pseudomonadati; phylum Pseudomonadota; class Gammaproteobacteria; order Alteromonadales; family Ferrimonadaceae; genus Ferrimonas; species Ferrimonas pelagia. The sequence continues at coordinate 132,143 of NZ_BAABJZ010000016.1, forward strand.
ACTCGGTGTTCCGTCTCGGCAACCCCACCAACAACATTGGCTACGATACCTACGAGCGGTTAAGTCAAAGCCGCGGGGTGGCCTGGACCATCCCCCTAGCGCTAGGCGACTCCCACCGCGGCTACCGGGTGGTGGGCACCAATCAGGACTACTTCCGCCACTACCAATACGGTCGGCAACAGTCGCTGACACTGGCCCAAGGCCAGCCGTTTAACGATCTGTTTGATGTGGTGCTCGGCGCCGAAGTGGCCAATAAGCTGGGCTATCGACTGGGCGATCACATCGTGCTGTCGCACGGTGCCGGCGGCTCCACCAGCTTCTCCGAACACGACGACATGCCCTTTAGCGTGACGGGCATTCTGGCCCCCACGGGCACCCCGGTGGATCGCAGCCTGCACGTGTCGTTAGAGGCGATCGAGGCGATCCACCTCGGCTGGCAGGGCGGTACTCGTACCCAAGGCGTCGATCTGGCGCAGATCGACCAGTTTGATCTAACGCCCAAGACCCTCACCGCCTTCTTGGTCGGCCTGGAAAGCAAGTTCCAGCTGCTCAATGTCCAGCGCGCCATCAATACCAACAAGAGCGAGCCGCTGTCAGCCGTGCTGCCCGGCATGGCACTGGCCGAGCTGTGGACCCTGCTGGACCAAGCGGAAAAAGCCCTCGCGATCGTGGCCGCCTTTGTCGTCGCCGTCGGCCTCACTGGCATGCTGACCACCCTGCTGGCCAGCCTCAATGAGCGACGCCGGGAGATGGCGATCCTACGAGCCATGGGCGCCGGCCCGCGCCACGTCTTTTTACTGCTGTGGAGCGAAGCCGCGCTGCTTGCCCTGCTCGGCACCGTGCTGGGTTACCTCTTGGCGCAACTCACCATTGTGGCGCTCGCCCCCTTAGCACTGGCACAATACGGCCTAGTGCTGAGCATGGGCCTGCCCACAGGCTCCGTCGCCTGGATGATGGTGGCGGTACAGATCGCCGGCTCACTGGCCGGACTCGTGCCGGCATGGCGCGCCTACCGTCACACCCTGGCCGATGGCCTGACCCAAAGACTGTAAGGAACAATAATGAAGTGGTTTAAACAACTCCTGGCAAGCGCGGTTCTGCTACCCGCCCTGCTGCTGCCAGCCCAGGCTGAAGTCCAAGTCCTGAAATGGGACGATCTGCGGCCCCAGTCCGAGCGCGACGCCGTGCTGGCCCCGCTCAATCCCCACATGGGCGATCCCTTCGCCGATGAAAGCGCCCCCGCCGATTGGGTTCAGCCTATCGGTCAGGTCGTGCCAGAGCTGGATGGCAAAACCGTCCGTCTGCCCGGCTTTATCGTGCCGTTGGAGGGCGACGAAACCAAGGTGACCGAATTCCTGTTGGTGCCCTACTTTGGCGCCTGCGTGCACGTGCCGCCGCCGCCAACCAACCAGCTGATCTACGTCAACTACCCGGAGGGGATCCCACTGGACATCATCTGGGACGCAGTCTGGGTTACCGGTAAGATCAGCACCGTCGACTTCAACGTCGAAGACTTCACCGCCGGCTACTCAATGGAAGCCACCCTAGCCAACCCCTACGACGAAGGCTAAAGGCGCGATATCAAGACAAAAGGCGAACCGCTCAGGTTCGCCTTTTTGCTGCTCCCCTCTGCGCCGCGTTCTCCTGTCTCCGCCATAAGCCAAACACCTGACATCAACAGAGCCCGACTCCTTGTCATGGTGAGGCACCCGCAACGGCTCGGCTCGCCCCATCCTCACGCCGCCACGCATAGGGGCGCGACCCCATTGCCACAGCACGGGCGGCCAGCCGCATCGGCAAGGCAGACATATCCCCACGCTGACGCCCATGGCGGTCATGTTCAAACACAGGAAAAGGCAAAAGAGCCGGGCCGCAATGCGCGGCGGTTGCTGGCCACAAACGGCCAGCAACCGCGAGGTTTTGTCGGCGCAATTTATCAGCCCAGCCCCCGCTTGATAAACTTTCTTATCAGGTCACATTTCTCCGCACAACTTGAGCAGCTTCAAGCGAATCCAGTTAACGTAAAAAAGAATAAAGAGCACAAAATTTCCCCCAAGCCTTCTCTATACTGCCGCTTCGATAAGTTCCCCATAAGAAGAGTTGTTCCATGCAGCAAGAGCGCAAGATCCTCAGTCCCGAATGCGAGCCCCAACCTATCGATAAGATCCAGGCGCTGCGCCAGGAGATCGCCAAAGTCATCGTGGGTCAGCAAGATCTGGTCGACGGGCTGATCCTAGCCCTGATGTGCCGCAGTCACGTCCTGATCGAAGGGATCCCGGGTCTGGCCAAGACACTGACGGTGAACACCCTGTCCCGTGCGCTCGGCCTAGACTTCAGTCGCATTCAGTTTACCCCGGATCTGCTGCCCGGTGACGTCACCGGCACCTTGATCTACAACCCCGCCAGCGGTGAGTTCAACGCCCAAAAAGGGCCGATCTTTGCCAACATCGTGCTGGCCGATGAGATCAACCGTTCACCAGCGAAGGTGCAATCCGCGCTGCTCGAAGCAATGCAGGAAAAGCAGGTGACCTTAGGTCAGGCGGTCAACCCGCTGCCACACCCCTTCCTGGTACTGGCCACCCAGAACCCGGTTGAGCAAGAAGGCACCTACCCGCTGCCGGAAGCCCAGGTCGACCGCTTTATGTTCAAGCTCAAGGTCAGCTACCCGACGTTTGATGAAGAGCTGGAGGTGATGCGTCGCCAATCCAAGCCGGCGGAGAAGCCCACCGTCAACTCGGTGCTTAGCCGTGATGATCTGGAAGCCCTGTCTGCCCGCATGGATGAGATCTACTTGGACCCCGCTCTGGAGAAGTACATCGTTCATCTGATCTCCGCCACCCGCGATCCTGCGGCCTATCAATTGGATGTGGCGGATCTGATCCGCTTCGGTGCCTCGCCTCGCGCCACCATCAGCCTGGCAATGGCCGCTCGTGCCCGCGCCGTGCTGCACGGCCGCGACCACGTACTGCCACAAGATATCCGCGCACTGGCCCCGGACGTGCTGCGCCACCGTGTGGCGCTGACCTATAAGGCTGAGGCCCGCGGGATCACCTCCGAACAGTTGATCGAGCAGCTGCTAGCACACGTCGCCATTCCGGAGCAGTGATCATGCCGCTCGAACTGGATCAGCAGCTCAGTCAGCTGCAGCTCTATTGTCGCCATAAGGTGGATCACCTACTCAGTGGTCACTACACCTCGGCGTTCAAAGGCCAGGGGTTGGAGTTTGATGAGGTGCGCCCTTACACCCCGGGGGACGACGTCCGCACCATCGACTGGAACGTCACCGCCCGCTCTGGCGAAGTGCACATCAAGCGCTTTATTGAAGAGCGTGAATTGAACCTGATGCTGGTGGTGGACGCCTCCGCCTCCTTCGCTTGGTCGAGTCAGGCCCCGGGACGACAGCAGATCGCCGCGCAGTTGTGCGGTTTGCTCGGCAACGCCGCGCTGCGCAGCAACGACCGTATCGGCCTATTGCGCTTCAACGAGACGTTGGAAACCTATGTGCCCGCCAGCAAAGGACGGCCGCACCTGATGCGCTGCCTGGCGAAGCTGCTGGCGCCGATAGAGCCCGGTCAGGGCACGGATCTCAACCAAGCACTGACCTTCCTCAATCAGCAGAAGATGAAGAAAACCCTGATCGTGGTGATCTCCGACTTCTTTGATCTGGATAACTCGCAAACCCTGCAGGACAACTTGGCCATGCTGGCACAACGCCATCAGGTCTTGGCCATTGCCATGGACGATCAACGAGAGCAGCAACTGGCCGAGGGGGGGCTGATCCAACTGACCGACGCCGAGCGCGGCGGCAGTGTCTGGATCGATCTCGATCACGCCCCGGTACATCACGCGTTTACCCAGCGTGTCCACGAGCGACAGCAACAGCGCCAACGCTTCTTTGCCGATCTGGGTATCGATCTCCTGATCCATCCACTGGCGCAGGATCCCGCCGAGAGCTTGCTCAGCTTTTTCCAGCATCGCCAAAGCGGCACGCAAGGAGAGGAACATGGCTAACCCTATCCCGCTCAGCAAAGTGCTGAGCTCGGTGCTGCTGCTCTTGATGCTACTGAGCACGGCAAGCACCGCAGCACCGTTGATCCCGGTTGAGATCAGTCCGGCTCAGATCACCCCAGGCCAGCAGATCCAGCTGCGCTTTACCGTGCAGTATGCCGATGAAGCCGATGCCGAGTTCACCGCGCCGCCTCGCAACGAATGGGGCCCCCTCCAGCTGGTCGAAACCCAAGCCTACCCCGCCCGCTGGGATCAGGGCGTGTGGCGCCAGGAGTTTGAGCTGCAGTTGTTGGTGCCAGAAGCCGGTGACTATGCTCTGCCCCGCTTGTGGGTGGAGATCGTCGAAGGCGAACAGCGCCAGCGCCAACAATTGGCACCGGCGCAGATCCACGTCGCCAGCAGCTTCGAGCAGGACGCCCAAGAGCAACCTCTTATGCGCATGCAAGGTGAGATCCCGTCCGAGGGCGCACTGCCCAAAGGGCTCTTGGCTGCCATCCTGCTTGGCGCAGGCTTGCTCATCACGCTTGCCGTCCTGCAGCGCGCTCGCCGCCGCAGCGCCGCCACTGTCGCAGAGATCACACCACCAACGCCTGCGGACTTGGCGCGACAATGCCAGGCCGATCAGACGCCACAATGGGAAGCGCTACGCCAATGGATGCAAGCCCAAACCGGCCAAGATCCGTTAGCGCTCGCGCCCGACTCGGCCGCCGCCCTGCCCGCAGCGCACATCGAGCTGTTACAGCGTTATCAGCAGGCTCGTTTTGCCGCACCGCGCCCCAATAACAACGCCCCCGAACCACGCCCAGCGGCGTTCATCCGCCTGTGCCAAGCGTGTGAGGCACGATTATCATGAATGTTGAATACCCCGCCCTGCTGTGGCTGCTGCTTCTGCTGGTGCCGCTCGCCGCATATCTGTGGCACGGGCTAAAGCACAGCGATGCGCGTCACGATTACGCCCACCTGCCGCTGCTGGAGGGACTGCCCCACAGTGAGCGTCAGCGCTTCTTCTGGTTGCCCACCGCGCTGCAACTGCTGGCCGTCGCCAGCGTGATCGTCGCCGTGGCCCAACCCTATAAGCTCGACACCGTTCACTCGGATCAAGCCCAAGGGATCGCCATTGCGCTGGTGGTGGATATCTCCACCTCCATGCACATCAATATGGACAATGCATCCGATGCCAGTGAGCAGCGGATCTCCCGCATGGAGGGCGCCAAACGGGTGCTACAGGAGTTTGTGTTGGGCGATGGCGAAACCCATTTTGGTCGCCCCAACGATCTGATCTCCGTCATCACCTTTGCCCGCTATCCCGATACGCTGGTGCCACTGACCACCAGTCACCGCGCCTTAGCCGCCATCGCTGCCGACATCGAGCCGGAGCACCGTCCCGGTGAAGACGGCACCGCCTATGGCGATGCCGTCGCCTTGGCCGCGGCGCAGCTGAGCCAGTACGAAGAGATCCTCAAGCTGGAAGCGGACAGCATCAAAAATAAGATCGTGATCCTACTGACCGATGGCGAAAACAACGCCGGCGACTACAGCCCACTGATGGCCGCCTCCATGGCCGCCGAGTGGGGGATCAAGGTCTACACCATCAGCCTGAGCGATCCCATCCTCAGCGAGATCGACAGTGCGCAGGGCACCCTCCGCTTGAGCGACGCCACCTCGGCGGCGGACATCGAGCTGCAAACCATGGCCGACGCCACCGGCGGTACGTTCCAGCGCGCCCACGATTACGAGTCGCTCAATACCGTCTATCACGCCATCGACGCCCTGGAGACCTCGCAACTGCAGACCGTCCTGTTTGAGGATCGCATCCCCCATTTTCAGTTTGCTGCCTTACTGGCGCTGCTGAGCTTAGTGCTGTCGGCATTATTGAGTGCCACCTGGCTAAGGAGCAACGGATGAACACATTCGTCTTTCAATCGCCGGCCTGGTTGTGGCTGCTGTGGCTGCTACCCGCCCTGGGGATCCTGTTCCTTTATCAGAGCCGCCAACAAAAGCGCGATCTGGCCAAGTTTCGGGATCGGCCCATCCGCGGCCAGTGGCAGCTGCGCACGACCGCATTGCTGGCCCTGTGCCTGGGCTCGCTGATCCTGTCATTGGCGCGCCCCGGCTGGAACCCGTCTCCCAGCGGGATCAATGAGCAGGGCCGCGACGTGATCTTCCTGCTCGATGTCTCCCGCTCCATGCTGGCGGCCGACGCCCGGCCCAATCGACTCGAGGTGGCGCGCCACGCGATCCGCGAAACGGTCAACGGCAACAACAATGACCGCTTTGGCCTGGCAGTCTTTGCCGGCCAGACCGCCATTTTGTCGCCACTGACCAATGACAGCCGCTTCCTCAACAACCTGCTGGATACGCTGGGCCCTCACTCGGTCGCGCAGGGAGGCACCAGCATCGAAGAAGCCCTACTGACCGTCACCGGCACCATGATCAGTCGAGAAGAGGACGCCCCGGCGGTGGATCTGATCCTGATCAGCGACGGCGAAGATCTGACCGAGCGCGATCCCAATCGGCCCGCCGGTGAAGGGGAGGAGGACCATGCCCTGGCGCAGCTCAATGCGCTGGGCGTGCGGCTGATGGTGATCGGCCTGGGCGACAGCCAACGCGGCGCCCGGGTTCCCGCACGCGACGCACAAAGCCGTGACGGCGAAGGCTGGACCCTGGATAACGGCCAGGAGCACTGGAGCCGGATGGACACCCGCTTCTTACGTAGCTTGGCCCAAGGCGCCGAGCAGGGCGTGTTCTTTCCGGTCGGGACCGCCAGCCTGGATCTGGCCGACATGGTGTCCAAGCTGCGCCTACTCTGGCCCGGCTCGGACCGACAAGAGGGCGAGATCCTACGCTACACCGAGGGCTACCCTTGGCTGCTGGCGCTGGCCTTGCTCAGCCTACTGTTGCTGTTGCTGCGCCGCGGTGCCCTCAGTGCCGGCCTGTTACTGCTGAGCTTTCACGCTGGCGCGACGGCCGATCTCAATGGCTATCTCAGTGACGCGCAACTGCGCGAGCTGTCGCTGACCGAACAACATGCCCTGGCCCTGACCCGGATCGACAACATGGATGCACTGGGTGCAGCGGGGATCTACCGGATCATTGCCGCCGACGCGCGGGATCTCGAGACCGCCATCACCGCCAACTACAACCTGGGCACCGCATTGATCCAGGCGGGCCATCAATTGGAGCGCAAACAGCGCATGTTGGATGAAAATGGCGAGATCGATCCCACCCTGTTCGATCCGGACGATCCCGACTTTTTCACCCCGCCGGAATGGTATTTTGACGAAGCCAGCGAGGTCCTGCGTCTGGTGCTGCGCCAACGCCCGGATCATCAGGGCAGCGCCCGCAACCTGGAGTGGCTGACCGTACGCCGGACAGAGCAAGAGGACAACGAGCAGGCGGCCATGGAGATGAACGATCAGGGCAACGAAGGCGACGACACCTCGGAGAGTGAGCAAAACGACAACGACTCGGAGCAAGACGACGGCGAAGGCGAAACCGAAGAGAGCGACAGCCAGGGCGATCAAGAAGGCGAAGCCGATACCCTGTCTGAGCAAGCGCCCCAGCTGCCACCGCCGACAGCATCTCAAGAAGACATTCTGGAACAGGCCCGCCAACGGGACCAACAACAACGTCAGCCGGTGGAACGTGAGTCCATTCCGGTCGAGCGGGACTGGTAATAACGATGAAGAATAACATTAACGCGATGATCAACAGGCTAAAACGTCGAGCCATGACGCTGCTGCTTGGCAGCTGTGCACTGCTGCCGACACAGGCGCTGGCTTTGACCGCCCAACCGACAGACGATTGGCAGCTAACGCTGGATCCGCCGAGCCAGACCCTTTGGCTCGGCCAAACCAGCGAGTGGCTGCTACTGTCCCACAACCACCCGGAAGGCGAGGTCGAGCTGGTGCTACCACAAAGTGACGCCTTCCAGTTGGTCAGCTCCGATCCCGTGCCGTTTCGCGGCGAAAGCCACAGCGGCATGGCCTATACCCTGCAGCTCACGCCACTGAGCGCCCAAACCCTGGCACTACCCCCAGTGCAACTGCGGCTGGGCGAGCACAGTCGCAGCAGCGACAGTCACCGCATCGAGGTGAGCCAGCCGGAGTTGGTGGAGGAGATGCAGTTTGAGATCCGCCGCAGCGCCACTGAGATCCCACTCGGGCAAAGCATCAGTCTGGAGGGCGTTTGGACCTTCAGCTACCCGATCCAGGCCCTCAAAGCGGTCGATATCCTGCTCCCCGAGCTCCAGCAGGATCACATCCGGGTGCTGTCGCCGTGGGATCGACCCGACGACAACGCATTAGAAAGCATCGGCCTGCCGGTGTCCGGCCGCCGGGTGATCGCCCAGTGGGATCAAATCGATCGTGAACAGCTGCAGATCCGCTTTCGCATGGTCATTCAACCCACCGAAGCGGGCGAGTTTTCCTTCCCAGCGCCGATCCTGATGGCCAGTCTGGATAACGAAACCGCCAAACTGCCGCGTCGCCGGTTCACCGGCTCACGCTACCCGGCCTACTTTGATAACGACTTCTTCGATGATGGCAACAGCCGCAACACCCGTCGCATTATGGCCGTGGCCCAACCGCTGACACTGACGGTCCACGCCCTGCCACAACCGGCGCCCGACAACTTCAGCGGGATCATCGGCCGACCGGTGATCGAGGCCAGCGTGCCACATCACAGCGTGTCACAGGGCGAGCCTATCCCCTATACCGTAAGCTTGGCTCACCCGGACATCGAAGCGATCGAACTGCCCGCGCTGGACCGCCAGTACGCCTTTACCAACGACTTCACCTTGGCGAGCAACAATGGCCCCGCACGCTATCGCGACGGCCGCAAACACCTGACGCAAACCCTGTTTGCCAAACATACAGAGATCGACGCCATCCCGGCACTGACCCTCAGCTACTGGGATCCGGCCAACAACGCGTACCGCGAGATGCAGATCGACGCGATCCCACTCGAGATCACGGAGAATGAGGTCTTTAGTCTGTCGGATGCGGAGTTTGCCGACGGGATCAAGCTGACCAACCGAGTCGAGCAAGATCCGGAAGGGATCTGGGCACACCGTTGGGGCGACCGGCTCGACGCTCAACGCGAGCCCGCGCACGCCAGCCCTTGGCCTCAGCGGTTACTGGCCCTGATCTTGTTGCTGCCCCCGCTGGCGATGCTGTCGCTACTGGCCAAGCCACACCTTAAGCAGTGGCAGGCGCGCCGACGTCAGCGCCCCTTGATCCAATTCAAGACCGCACTGCAGAGCAAGGGGGATCCCCTCTTGGCGCTCAGCCGCTACTGTGAGCAACGTCTGGGGATCGCGCCCTCAACCCTCAGTGCCGATCGCCTGCGGCAGCAGTTGGCCCGCAGTGCGCCACAAGCCGGTGAAGCCTTAGCCCAGTGGCTGGAACAGGATCAGCAGCGCTTTGCCGATCGCAAGCAAACCCATGCCGGTCAAGCGGACACGGCGCAGCTCCTGCATTGGATCAAGCAATTGGATAAACGCCTGGCCAGATCCGCCACATCCTTCGCGCTGGCACTGCTGCTCGTGACCACGGCGGCGATCCCGCTCACGGCAGACGCCGCCGACAGCGCCCCCGCGTCCTTGAGCATGGAGTCCGTCCAACAGCAGCATCAGCGAGCGCTGCGCCTGAGCGAAGAGCACCCACAACGGGGCCGCAACGAGCACGCCAAGATCGCCGCCAAACTGGCCTCCTTCGTCGACGACCCCGCCTTCGATCCGGCGTCACTGCGTTACAACATCGGCAGCAGCGCCTTTCACGCCGGCGATCTTGGCACCAGCATCCTCTGGTTGCACCGGGCCGAACGTCTGGCGCCCAACGATGAGCGGATCCGCCATAACCTGGCCGAAGCGCGCGCAGAGCGAGTGGATGAGCTGCCTATCGCGTTCGGCACATACTGGTGGTCACCGCTCTATCAAGTGAGCCAACATCCGCTGTGGCTGGCGATCTGCGCGGCTATCTATCTGGCATTCTGGTGGACCCTGTATCAGTGGCTGACCGATCGGCTGCAGCGCACGGCGTCCGCCAAACGCGCCCTGACTGGCACGCGCCGGCCACAGGAAACCGTCTCCCTGAGTCTGCGCGGGAGCCTGATCGTCGCCGCGGCGCTGTTGCTGTTGGCCGGGCTGAGTCAGGCTCTGAACCTGAGTCATACCCCCAAGACCGCTGATGGGGTGGTGATGAGTCAGGAAGTGGTGGGCCGCAAAGGCCCGGGTCTGGTGTTCGCCCCAGCCTTCACCACACCGCTGCATCAGGGCACCGAGTTTATCCTATTGCAACAGCAAACCGACTGGCTCGAGGTGCAGCTCAGCAATGGCCTGCAGGGCTGGCTGCCCAACCGCGCCATCGCGGTGTTTGACGAAGACGCGCAGCGTTAACGCCAAGTCCAATCGACCCCAAAGGCCCGGAGATCCTCTCCGGGCCTTTTTCATGCCAAGTCCCAGCAGGCTCGCCATCTCGGTGCCCCCAACGGCTGACCTCTGCCTTGGCCTCTCGACGTAAGGGGGAGCATTCAGCATGACTGTTGGATCGCACCCAAAGCGAGGGCACAGCGAAACGCAGCGATAGGGAGTGTGCAGAGGGCTCGCCCCCCACGGTTTCACAAAGATGCCGCCACAAAGATGCCTTCACAAAGATGGCTTGCCGTCGCCAACGCGACTTCGCGGGTGAAGTTGACCACTACACAGCAATAAAGGCGCCCTAGGCGCCTTTAAATGATAACCCTTGCTCGGCCGACTTACATCGCTTCTGAGGCCGCCTCAACAGTACGGCGCGGCCACACATTGATCACCGCTTTGACCAGGGTTGCCAGCGGTATGGCAAAGAACACCCCCCAGAAGCCCCACAGGCCACCGAAGATCAGCACCGCCAGAATGATGGCCACCGGATGCAGGTTGACCGCCTCACTGAACAGCAGCGGCACCAGGACATTGCCATCGATCGCCTGGATGATCCCGTACCCGAGCAGCAGGTAGCCGAACTCCGGCGAGATCCCCCACTGGAAAAAACCGACCAGGGCCACCGGAATGGTCACCACCGTAGCACCGATATAAGGGATCACCACGGACAGTCCCACCAACACACTGAGCAGGGCGGCATAACGCAGATCCATCAAGTAGAACATCACGAAGCTGCTGATCCCGATGATCAGGATCTCGATCACCTTACCGCGGATGTAGTTGCCGATCTGCACATTCATCTCACTGGCAACCTTATTCGCCAACTCCCGATTGTCCGGCGCAAACCGAGTCAGGCTGTCGAGCAGCTCCGCCTTGTCCTTGAGGAAGAAAAACAGCAGCAGCGGCACCAAGATCGCGTACACCATCAGTGCCACCAGATCCACCAGAGAGGCCAGCGACATCGACAGGAGACCTTGGCCCCATTTAAGCAGGGAGTTGTTAAAGCTGGATACCAAGGTGCGCAATTGCACCTCGTCGATCACGTTTGGATACTCTTCCGGCAGTGTCATCAACAGCGCCTGCCATTGACTCACCATGGCCGGCAACTCTCCGGCCAACGCCATGCCCTGATGCCACAGCGCCGGCAACATCACCAGCACGGTAATGGTCATCAGCATCAAAAACAGCATCAGAACCAGGCTGGCGGCAACGGTTCGCGGCACCCCGAACTGCGCCAAGCGGCCAACCGGCCAATCCAGCATGTAGGCCAAAACCACCGCCACCAACAGCGGCATCAACAGCTTGCCGGAGAAATAGATGATGGCGAAGCCCGACAACAGGATCACGGCCAAGGTGACCGCCTGGGGATCAGAAAACTTTTCCTGATACCACTCCCGAACCATATTCAGCATCTTGTTTTCTCTCGTAAAAAATCATTAATAAACACGTAAGATCCGCTCCGCTTCAAGCCATTCATAGCGCGATCCTATTTTATCCAGCCAACGCGGAACATCCTTTGCGGTTCCGGGGTCTGAGATCAGGAGTGTCAATGGCTTGCCGTCAGCCCGAGCCTGGATCGCCAGTTTGGCGTGCACAAACGCGAGTGGGCAGCGCAATTGACGCAGATCGACTGTTTCGCCAGACATTGGCATCCTTGCCCTCCTTCGGCGATTTGCTAAGTCGCGGTTGGCGCCTATTATTGCCCGCCATAGGCAAAACCACAAACGTCTGGTACAACGGTTTTTTTTAGCGATACACTACAGCGGATTTGTCCTAAGAAACGTACTTGTGAAAACGCATTTAACTCGCCTCCGGGCCCGGCTTATTGCCCCTGTATTACTGATACTTTCTGCAGCAACGACCGTGGGTGTGGCCGGTGCCAACACCTTACCGGATCTTGGCACCGCTGCCGTCTCGACCCTCACCATCGAAAAAGAGATCGAGGTGGGCGGATTCTACATGCGGGTGTTGCGCAACCAACTCCCCATCGTCAGCGATCCGGTGATGAACGAGTATCTCAATGACGTCGGCTACAAGCTCGTCGCCAACTCCAATAACGTCAGAACCCCGTTTAAGTTCTTCCTGGTCAATAACTCGGACATCAACGCGTTTGCCTTTTTCGGCGGGCACGTTGGCGTTCATACCGCCCTGTTCCACCACGCGGACAGCGAAAGCGAACTGGCCTCGGTGCTGGCGCACGAAGTCGCCCACGTCACCCAACGCCACCTCGCCCGCTCGATGGAGGCCCAGCAAAAGAACGCGCCGGCGACGCTCGCCGGCGTACTTGGCTCCATCCTGTTGGCGATGGCGGCCCCGGAGGCCGGGATCGCGGCATTGCAATCCACCCTGGCGCTGGGGCAACAGGCCCAGATCAACTACACTCGCAGCAACGAGCTGGAAGCGGATCGCATCGGCATGCAAGCGATGGTGGCCGCTGGGTTTGATCCCTACGCCGCCCCCAGCTTCTTCGGCAAGCTGGCGGCACAATACCGCTTTGCCAGCAAGCCGCCAGCGATGCTGATGACCCACCCCTTGCCGGAGTCACGGATCGCCGACACCCGAAACCGCGCGGCGCGCTACCCACAGCGCAATATCCCAGACAATCTGATGTTCCAACTGGCCAAGGCGCGCGCGCAGGTGCGTTTCTCCAACTACAGCGCCGAACGGGCGATGGACGTGTTTGACCGCCAGCTACGCCAGCCGACCTACCCGTTCAAAGACGCGGCCCATTACGGCAAAGCACTGGCCCATTTCCGCATGGACGACTTTGCCGAAGCCGAAATGCTGATCGTCAACTTGCTCGCCAAGGAGCCGCAGAACCTGTTCTATCTGGACACCTACACCGACATCATGCTTGCCACCGATCGTCACGACAGCGCGATTGAAACCTTGGAGCGGGCACGCAAAAACCGCCCCAATAATTCGGTGATCGATCTCAATCTGGCCAACGCCTATCTGGAATCGAACCAGCCGAAGCAAGCCCGCGCGATCCTGGAGCGCCATCTGGTGCTGTCGAAAGACGATCTGGTGGTCTATGACCTGCTGGCCCAGACCTATCAGAAGCTGGATATGCCGGCGGAGCGTCACATGATCCAGGCGGAGATCCTGGCCTTGCGAGCCGATTACCCCCGCGCCATCGATCAGCTGCAACACGCCTATCGGCTGTCACGCAGCAACGCGCTACAGTTGGCCCGGATCGATGCCCGCATCAAGCAGCTTCGCAGCGCCGAGCAACAGATGCGCAACCTATAACAGTGAACTAAAAATAAGGATGTTTTTATGAGCCCTACCCCGATCCAGATTTGGCATAACCCGCGCTGCTCCAAGAGCCGACAAACCTTGGCCTTGCTTGAGCAGCAGGATCAGCCGATTGAGATCATTAAATATCTCGACACCCCGCCGAGCCAACCGGCGCTGGAGCAGGTACTGAGGCTATTGGCCCTCAGCCCACGTCAACTGATCCGCACCGGCGAAGCGGAATACAAGGCTCAAGGGCTCGCTCAGGCCGACGATGCCACCTTGCTGCAAGCGATGCTGAATACGCCCAAGCTGATAGAGCGCCCAATCGTGCTGGCCAATGGCAAAGCGGCCATCGGCCGACCGCCAGAAGCGGTACTGGCGATCCTGTCATGAGCCAAAACACAATGGCTGCCAATACCCGGCGTTGTCTACTTGCCGCCCGTTTTGGATACCTTGCCAGTCTAACCCTAATCCCGCTTTGGATGTGGCTATACCCAGCCCAGCCGAGCTACTCACTAGGCTTTCAACTGCTGCTACTTCTGCCGCTGCTAAGCCCGGCGGCTGGGTTATTGTGCGGTAAGCCCTATACCCACGCATGGTCCGGCTTTATTGCCAGCTTGTATCTGTTGTGGGGCCTTACCGGCTGGTGGGTTCACAGTGACCAACGCGTCATGGCCAGCTTGGTGGTGGCCACTTTACTGCTGTGGCTGTTGGCCAGCACCTATTACGCCCGTTACCGAGGCAGAGAGTTGGGCCTTGGCCTGAAAAAGCACAAGGAAACGACAATTAGCTAAACTCAACGGATCCGAGGACGGCGATCCGGACAACAACAAGAACGGAGCTCTATTATGCAAAGAGTGATCTATAGTGGGCTGTTAACCCTTGCCTTAGCTGCTTGTGGCGGTGGAGGAAGTGAAAATGGCGGTGACCCTCAACCGCCAGATCCTGGTACCAATCCAAACCTGTCATTCCATTTATTTGGCGCTACAGAGGTCTTTGCAGATAGCGCCACCGCGTTCGCCATCATTCCGGTCAATTCCTCTTCAGTCTGGGAAACCTCTTGGCAACAACTTAGTGGGCCAACCCTGAATATCGCCAACCCTTCCAGCAGTGTGGCCGCATTTGATGTTCAACAAACCGGTAGCTATGTGCTGCAGTACAGCATTTCCAACGGCAATTTCGTCAATACCGATACCGTCGAGTTTGTGGTCAACCAAACAGGCGGGGAACTCGCGATATTGCGGGACCATGAAGTGGTCTCAGGCGGACGCGTCAGCCTACGAGCCAAAGCTTTGGATTGGGATGACGCAGGAGCCGTCAGCCAACCTAGCAATCTGGCATGGCAACAAATAGGAGGTCCTAGTGTTGCCGATGTCGGCAACGAAGATCCTTTGCTGTACACCTTTACTGCGCCCGAAGTCGACAGCCCAACCCTGCTGCAGTTTGAACTGACTGGGACGGTCTTTGGCAACACTGAGCGGGACAGCGTTTATGTCGTGGTTCAACCGGCAGCAGCGCCGGTCGCTAACGCGTATTTCGATACCCCTATCGCCAAAGTGCAGGCCTATCGAGCCAACTCTCCCTGGGCCGAGGCGATGGAACGCTGCGTTTATTCAACCCAAATTGCCCACCCGAACCCCTGTACGGTCGATGAGTTGCCACTGTTGGGGCAAACCAGCCCGGATCCCGGTATTGAGGATGTGATGGACCGCGTGCTGGTCTCCCACCCATGGATGGGCGAACAGTTTGAGACCTTTCTGCGCGAACAAGACAGCAGCGGTGATTTCCTGAAGCTACTCTCCTCTGTCACCGCAGTCGTGCTCAGCTACGATATCCGCCCCTCGTTTTACTGGGTGGTCACCGGCGCCATCTACCTGGATCCAGAAAACCTCTGGACGACGGACTGGCAGCGCAACACCATCAACGAAGATCCGGACTATCGCAGCGGCTTTGGCAATGCCCTGCAGTTTTTGATCCCCTGGCGCTACGTCGATGGCAACGACTACGCCAGCCTGTATTACCCACCGCATTCTCATTGGGATCGACCCTGGACCCAGATCACGCCCGATCTGGCCAGCTTGATGTATCACGAACTGGCCCACGCCAATGATTACTTCCCCCGCAGCCTGCACGGCAGCATTAGCGCCGATACCCTGCTGGACGAATGGTCGCAACGGAATCAATCCAAAAGCCTTCCGTCGGATCAACTCGCCGCCAGCTACCCGCTGGCCAGTGAAGCGATGTTTGATCTGGCTGGCGTCAGCTTCCATGGCAACAGCGTCACACCGGCGCAGCAAGCGCTATCGCCGCAGGATGTTGCCCAACTCTTTTTTGACGATAGAGCATCGGATTACTACGGCTACTCCAGCACACGCGAAGACTTAGCCATGCTGTTTGAAGAGGCGATGATGCAACACCGCTATGGCATTCGCCGGGATGTGGCCGTCAGCTCAAATCGTTCTGACGATCCCGACCAGAACGTCATCGTGGCCCAGGGACAGCGCGGCCGCATCGGTGAGGCCGCATTGTCACCCCGACTGGATCTGGTACTGCACGAGCTCTTCCCCGAGCTCGCAGAGCTCAGCCAAGATCTGCCCGTCCCGATCCCAATGACGCCGGGGTTAAACTGGTGGGACAACCTTGAGCTGGAGCCCGCAGCGGATCAGGCCCGTCCCGCTGCACTGCATTCAGCACAGCCGCTGCAGGGCGTGACCCACTTCGGACCGCGCCATGCCCCAAGGACACCTCACTAGACGCCCCGTGGCAACCGCTACAACCAGCACGCCCTGCCAATGCAGGGCGTGCGCCTTTAACCAACCGGTTAGGGAGCTTGCGAAGGCGCAGGTTTTCGTGCCACCAGACTGTAGAGCATGGGGAGCGGATGGCCCTGCTGCAGCAGCTGGAAACAGCCCGGGCGCGCTTCAACCATGCCATCAAAACAGCGGTACGGGCTGCTGTCGTGTTCCTGCAACTGCTCCAGGACAAGCCCCGCCGTTAACAACGCCGTGACCGTCTCGCCAATACTGTGACCCCAGAGCGCAAACGCAGCCGTATCCCCCGGGCAGTTCTCGGTATAGGTGCCCTCCTCCGCCACATCGGCCTCGCGCTGGTGAAAGTAGCTGTAGCCCTGATGCAGATCGATGGCCGGATGAAACTCCACCAAAGCCAGCCGGCCGCCGGGCTTCAACGCATTGGCGATCCCTTGTGCCCACAGAGCGAGATCCGGCAGCCAGCATAAGGCCCCGTAAGAGGTAAACACCCAATCGTATTCGGCCGAGGCGCGCTGACCAAACGCCAATACGTCGTCACACACAAACTCCGCCGGGATCCCGATCTGAGCACTGAGTTGCCGGGCCTGCGCGATCGCCACCGGCGACAGATCCACCCCGGTGATCTCAGCGCCCAACCGCGCCCAGCTGAGGCTGTCCAAGCCAAAATGGCACTGCAGGTGCAGCAGACGCAGGCCACAGACATCCCCCAGCAGCGTCAACTCCAACGGATTCAGGCTGCTGTTTCCGGCAACAAAACCCGCCACGTCGTAAAACTTGGATTCGATATGGATCGCGGTGCGTTGATCCCAACCGCGCCGATTCATCGTGAGGTGGTCCATCCCTCGTCACTCCTAAGACTGGTGCGTGCGCAGACGCTAGCAGCTACATCGCTCAAAAACCAGCCTGACGGACGCGAGTGGGACCGCCGCGGTGACCAATTTGATATACTGCCGCCAGCCATTGATTAAGGAACTCCGCTGCATGTACAAAGCCCTTCTGCTCGATCTGGATGAAACCCTGTGCGACACCACCGGTGCCAACAACCAAGCCCTGCAGGCGATGGCGCAACAGGCCCGATCCCTGTTCCCGACCATCGATGATAGCCAGTTTGCCCAGCGCTACCTCAGCGGGATCTATCGCCAGTTTAGCGAGCAACAACGCGCCCGCTACCTGCCGATCGACGATGAAGGTGCGTTCCGCCTGCAACTGATCGCCGATATCCTGCAGCAGATGGGCCAGACGCAACCGGCCCGTGATACCGCGCAACGACTGCAACACAGCTTCGATCAAACCCGCAGCCAGCGCTTCGATTTCTTTCCCGGGATCAAAGCCAAACTGGCCCAATGGCGCCAGCATTACACCCTCGTGGTGATCACCAATGGCCCGGTCTTTTCGCAGCAAGCCAAAGTCGACATCGTCGCCCTGCCCGATCACGTCGATCACATCCTTATCGGTGGCCAGGAGCCGGAGCAGAAACCGGCGGTCAGTATCTTCCACAAAGCCCTGTCACTGGCTCAGTGTGAAGCCCATGAGGCGCTCCATGTGGGCGATTCACTCAGCGCCGATATTGCCGGAGCCAACGCCTCGGGGATCGCCTCGCTCTGGATCAGCCACGGCACGGTCAACGACACCGAGCACACCCCAACCCACGCGGTCACCACGCCCGCCGAGTTTGCGGCTTACATCGACGCCTTGCCCCGTCGCTAAATCGGGCCAGCAGCCACCTCAGTAGCCCTTAGCGACCGCCCTGCGCCTTTGCATGGCGGTCGTACATCACAATGGCGCCGCACACCGCCACATTCAATGACGCCGGTGTGTCGATCTTCAAATAACGCAGATGCGCCGTTTTGCGCGTACTGGCCAGATGCTCGGTTGGGATCTCATCGTGCAGCTGGGCAAAGTGACGCTCTATCTGCGCCAGCTCCGCCGAAGTAAACCCGGATAACTCGGGCCCCAGCAAATAGCTGGCGTTCTGCGCGTGGACAAACGACTCAAGCAACGCCGCCTCGGCAACGGTTTCCACCACGTTCAACGTGGTTTGCGCTGGCAGATGCTTCAGGTAATCGGCCAGTGTCTCGAAATAGTACACGGCCACATGCGACAGGCCGTCCTGGGTATCCATCTGATGAGAAAACTTATGGATGTTGCCCTTGTACTTGTCCCGGATCGCGCCCCCGATCACCGCGACCGACGCCACCCCGAAGTTCTGCGCGCAGCGCAGCAAGGTGGCGATATTCTCCCGGGAGCGGGGGTTGAGCAGGGCAAAATTTGTAACCATAGGTTTGGGGTTCCCACCTTCAATGACAATAAAAAGGCCCAACGGTGGAGACCATTGAGCCTTGTTGAGCAATCGTAGCCGCTTACAGGTGTAGCGTCTCTTTGACGAACGGAATGGTGAGCTTGCGCTGCGCCACCAAGGAAGCCTTATCCAGTCGGTCTAGCACATCGAACAGCGTACGCAGATCCCGCGCTAAGCGGGTCATCATGAAACGTCCCACATCTTCTGGCAACTCCAGTCCGCGCATCTTGGCACGGCGCTGCAGCGCCACCAACTTGGCGTCATCCGGTAACGGATGCAGCTGATACTGAATGCCCCAATTGAGACGTGACACCAGATCGGGCAACAAAAAACCCACCTGACTGGCCGCAGCGCGCGCCGACACCACCAGGCGACAATCGTCCTTCTCAGCAACGCGATTGTAGAGATCAAACAGCGCCTCTTCCCAGATCGGATGACGACTGACCTCGTCGATATCATCCAAGCAGATAAGCGCCATGTTCTCCAGCCCTTCCAGGATGTCCGGCGACATCGAAGCGTTGATCCCTAAGGGCAGATAGAACGCCTGCCGCCCCTGCTCATTGGCCAATGCGCAGGCCGCATGCAGCAGGTGGGTCCGGCCGGATTTGGCCGCCCCCCACAGATAGGTGATGCGCTCTCCTTGGCCAGCCGCGGCCAACCTAAGGCTTTCAATCAATTGCTGGTTGCCCGCGGGATAATAACTCTGAAAGGTTTCATCATCCGGCAAGTGGACGGCCAAAGACAGCTGGATCGGCGAGCTCGGGATCACGGCAGAGGGATTTCCTTCAAATCAATAGAACGCTTCAATTGTAACACGCTCAGCGACGAGAGCTGCGCGCTTGCCAGCGATAGCGGGCGCGTTCGTTCAGAACATCGTCAACCGGCAGCGTTGAGATCCGCTGATCCAACGCCATCAGCTGCTCCACTTCGTTGATGCCACCGATCAGATCCAGCTCCAGAACCACTTCACGGCCCGACACTTGCGAGATCTGCACCGCCTTGACCGGCGTCAAGCTGGTCAAGTAACGCTCCAGCGCCACCAACTGCTCAATGCCGCCAGCCAGCTCAAACACCAACTGAGTATGGCCCGCTTCATCACTGGCCACCGCGGCATATCGCTGCGAGTAATACTTGGCCAGCTCAGCCAACATCGCCTCAAGCGCCTCGGTTTCGGTTGCGGCGCTGCCACTGCGACGCAACAACGGCCGTGGCGCGCGATAGCTGCCATCCGTCGACGCCGGCGGGTACAACAACAGCATGAACTGCCACTCACTGGCGAATTGAGCTAAGCGGCCACTGACAATAAAGTCGGCACCGTAACGCTCGCTGGCGTCGAGCACAGGGCTAGGGAAATTCCCCCACACATCATTCAACTGCATCGCCATGCTGTCTTCCAGGTCCAGCAAGGGGAGCGTCAATGGCAGGCCAGTGATCTGAGCTTGATCTGTCAGTGCTCTGCCTAGCTCATCGTTTTCCCCGACCAAACCACGTTCACCACTAGGGTCCTCCGCAGCTAACCAGACCAAGGTCTGTGGCCGTTGAGCGCCCCAAACCGGGAGATGAGCTTGCTGCAGCTGCCGCTGGATCCGATCCTTATCGAAATCGACCTGCAGTTGTGCCGCGCCGCGATAGCTGTAAGACAGCAGATACTGATCCGCCTGACGCACCATGCTTCGACTGGCGTCATGCTGCAAAATATCCTTATCGCCACTGATCCGGATCAGCACCTGCGCCATCGCATCACGGATCGCCAACTGCCGATCCTGATTACTCCGGGAGGCCACATCGACCTGACCGCGATAGAGATCCTTTACCGTGGCCGCACTGGCAGTGGTACAACCCAGACAAAGCGCAAAAACGAAAAGTAACGAACGCAACATCAATTCCAACCCAAGCAAATGAGAGGCTGAGTGTACCACAGCCCATGAACAGGGATCGCTTAGCCGATCCCTGTCGAATGTACTTACTTAGCGGCGCGAGGCAACAACAAATTCAGTAGGATCGCAGTGACGGCACACAAAGCGATCCCTTCGAGCTTAAAGTCACCAAATGGGAACACCATGCCACCGATCCCGAAGACCAGGGTCACCGCCACGATCACCAGGTTGCGAGACTCACCCAGATCCACCTGATTTTTTACCAAGGTGTTCATCCCCACCGCCGCAATCGAGCCAAACAGCAGGATCATGATCCCCCCCATCACCACAGTCGGGATGGTCATCAGCAAGGCGCCGAACTTACCGATCATCGCCAGTGCAATCGCAAAACAAGCGCCATAGGTCATCACCCGTGGATCGTAGTTCTTGGTCAACATTACCGCACCGGTCACTTCAGAGTAGGTGGTGTTCGGTGGACCGCCCAAGCTGGCCGCCGCCGTAGTCGCCAAACCGTCGCCCAGCAAGGTGCGATGCAAGCCTGGCTTCTTCAGGTAATTTTTACCGGTTACGTTGGAGATCGCCACCATATCGCCGATATGCTCAACCGCCGGGGCGATCGCCACTGGGATCATGAACAAAATGGCCGCCCAATGGAAACTTGGCGCAACGAAATCTGGCAGGGCAAACCACGCTGCCTCACGCACCGGGGCAAAGTCCACGATCCCCATCATCAACGACAGGCTGTAGCCGACGATGATGGCACACAGGATAGGCAGTAAACGCAACATGCCGCGCCCAAACACTGAGACCAGCAGCGCCGTCAGCAAGGTCGGCAGCGCCACCATCAACGCGGTCGCAGTAGAAAAGACCTGCTCGTCGCCCTGGTAACCCAGCGCCATGCCCACAGCGACCGGAGCCAAAGACAGGCCGATCACCATGATCACCGGGCCAACGACCACAGGAGGCAGATAACGGTTGATGGTCTCAACGCCGCCAACCCGCGCGATCTGAGACAGCAAGATGTACACCATGCCCGCTGCCATCAATCCGCCCATGGTGGCGGATACACCCCACTGCGCCACGCCGGCGGAGATAGGGGCAATAAAGGCAAAGGAGGAGGCCACAAACACCGGCACCTGGCCCTTGGTCACCAACTGGAAGATCAAGGTGCCGATCCCCGCGGTGAACAGCGCCACGCTGACACTCAGCCCCGTCAGCAGTGGCACCAATACCAGCGCGCCAAACGCCACAAACAGCATCTGGCTACCCGCCAAAATCTGCTTTGGCCGCGACAGTTGCAGTTCACTCATTATTTTTATCCTTTTCAAAGTCACACAAAAAAGGCGTCGAACCCGACGCCTTTCATTTAACGCATTTAATTATTTGGTACCGAAGATCTTATCACCGGCGTCGCCCAGACCTGGCAGGATGTAACCCTGTTCGTTCAGGCAGTCATCAACCGACGCGGTGTAGAAGTCTACGTCCGGGTGGGTTTCTTCCAGTGCCTTGATCCCCTCAGGGGCAGCCACCAGAACCAGAACCTTAATTTGGGTACAACCACGGGCTTTCAGCAGATCCAAGGTGGAGATCATAGAGCCACCGGTGGCCAGCATCGGATCCACCACCAACGCGATACGCTCGTCGATATTGGAGACCAGCTTCTCAAAGTAAGGTACTGGCTCCAGCGTTTCCTCATCACGGTAGATCCCAACCACGGACACCTTGGCGGAAGGGATGTGCTCCAGCACACCGTCCATCATGCCCAAGCCGGCACGCAGGATAGGCACCACGGTCACTTTTTTGCCTTTAATTTTGTTGACCTGGATCGGGCCGTTCCAGCCATCGATGGTCACTTCTTCAGTTTCGAAGTCAGCGGTCGCCTCATAGGTCAGAAGCGCAGCCACCTCACTGGCCAACTCGCGGAAACGCTTGGTGCTGATCTCAGCTTCGCGCATCAGGCCCAGCTTGTGTTGAATTAACGGGTGCTTTACTTCGGTGACTTTCATCGCCATCTCCAAGATCTTGCTTTTATCGGACAAATTAGCGGGATTTTAGCCCTTATTGGCCGCTTAGTGATAGATCCTCACCAAAGATTTTATTCCAAAATGTGATCCCGAGAAGATCGGTTCACGCCCACTGACCGCACTTTTCGTCAAGCAGCGCAAAAGCTTGGGCCTGTCGGCCACAACTGGTAGAATGCCGCGCAAAAATAATACCTCCCTACACTTGATATAAAAATCATAACGAGGCCTCTGTGACTACTACTACCCAACTGAGCTACAAAGACGCTGGTGTCGACATCGATGCGGGTAACGCCCTGGTCGACAACATCAAATCCGCCGTGAAGCGCACCAAGCGCCCGGAAGTGATGGGGGGGTTTGGGGGCTTTGGCGCTCTGTGTCGCCTGCCAACCAACTACAAGAAGCCACTGCTGGTTTCCGGCACCGACGGCGTCGGCACCAAGCTGCGCCTGGCCATTGACCATGCCCGTCACGACACCGTCGGCATCGATCTGGTCGCCATGTGCGTCAACGATCTGATCGTACAAGGTGCTGAGCCACTGTTCTTCCTCGATTACTACGCGACTGGCAAGCTGGATGTAGATGTGGCTACCTCCGTCGTTTCCGGCATCGCCGATGGCTGCGTGCTGTCCGGTGCAGCCCTGATCGGCGGTGAGACCGCTGAAATGCCTGGCATGTACGAAGGCGCCGATTACGACATGGCCGGCTTCTGTGTCGGCGTGGTCGAAGAGGACGAAGTGATCGACGGCAGCAAGACCGCCGCCGGTGACGCGCTGATCGCCCTGGGCTCCTCCGGCCCACACTCCAACGGCTACTCCCTGATCCGCAAAGTGCTGGAGCGGGTTGAAAACCCATCCGAAGTGACCGTCGGCGATCAACCGCTGATCGACGCCCTGATGGCGCCCACCAAGATCTACGTCAAATCCGTTCTCAAACTGATGAAAGCGTGCGACATCCACGCCATCTCTCACATCACCGGCGGCGGCTTCTGGGAAAACATCCCACGGGTATTGCCCGACAACTGCAAGTCCATCATCGATGGTGGCAGCTGGCAGTGGCCCGCCGTATTCAACTGGCTGCAGGAAACCGGCAACATCACCGAGCACGAGATGTACCGCACCTTCAACTGTGGTGTCGGCCTGGTGATCGCCCTGCCTGCCGACCAAGCCGAGCAAGCCATTGACCTGCTTAACGCCGAAGGCGAGAACGCCTGGCTGATCGGCACCATCGCCGAGCGCGAAGGCGATCAAGCCCAGGTTGAAATCAACTAAGATCCCTAGCTACAAACGACTTATTCGACAAAGGAAGCACGATGGAAAAGATCCGCATTGCCGTACTGATCTCCGGCAACGGCAGCAACCTGCAAGCGATTTTGGATGCCTGCCAATCCGGTGACATCAACGGCGACGTCGCCCTCGTGATCAGCAACAAAGCCGACGTATACGGCCTAACCCGCGCCAGTGAAGCCGGCGTGCCCAGCATCGTTGTGGCCAGCGAGCAGGGCGAAGCCCGTGAAGCCTACGACCAACGGTTGCTGGCCGAGCTAAGCCAACATAACATCGATCTGGTGGTGCTTGCCGGCTTTATGCGGATCCTCTCAGCCTCGTTCGTCCAGGCCTTCGAAGGCAAGATGTTCAATATCCACCCTTCCTTGTTGCCTAAGTACACCGGGCTGAACACCCATCAGCGCGCGCTGGACGCCGGCGACACCGAACATGGCTGCTCCGTCCACTTTGTTACGCCTGAGCTGGATGGCGGCCCTGTCGTGTTGCAAGCCAAGGTACCGGTATTTGAAGGCGACGACGCCGACGATCTGGCCGAGCGCGTGCACAGCCAGGAACATCGCATCTACCCGCTGGTGCTCAAATGGTTTGCCGAAGATCGGGTGACCATGACCGATGGCCAGGCCATCATGGATGGCCAGATCCTACCCGTTGCCGGCTACGCTGCCGACGAGTAAGCCCATTGGCAAGAACGCATCAAGGCACCCAAACGGGTGCCTTTTTCGTAGTGCCAATCCCATGACCAATGTCCTCATCAGCCTAATGGGCAGCACTGAGCAAATACGCAGTACAATAGGTCTTAATATTGGTATTCGTATTACTTCCGGCCAAACCGATAGCGGCCCAACAGCGTTTTTACCCGCGAAGGCGGCAACCCGGTCTCCTGGGCAATGATCCCAACCCGCCGACCAGAGGGACTTCGGCTTCCTGTTAAATGCGCCTGTATCCGCCGGCAGTCCAACAGTTCCCGTACGCCCCACACCAGACTCACGGCCACCAACATCGTGATCACTGCTATCACTACCTTCACCTCTGCTCTCTGCTCTTCGTTACATCAGCCTAGCGCTGATAGGCGCCACTTTTTTGTCGGCGTCATGATAGTGACACCCGTTCACAAAACGGCGATCTGAGTCAGAAAACCAACCTCACTTGCGGCAGCAAGCGACAACGCGGTGATCGCCCCTACCCGAACGGGACAATCTCTTACTGCGTTAATGGCGGATCGATGCGCTCACTGCCCCTAGCGCTCTCGGCAAGATCGCGACGCGCGGTGGCCCTTGCCCAACCTTAACCATGGGTGTTGCGCGCAGGCTGACTGCCGACTCTAGAAATCAAAAAGCCGAAGCCCATAACCGGCTTCGGCTCTCGTTGACTCTTAGGCTTGGCAATGCGGCGCGACCCAACCCGCCCGAGACTATCGGCGTCGGAACTCCACGGGCCGCTCAATGCGAACCGCCACAGTCTCACCCTTCAGTCGACCCGGACTAAAGCGCCAACGCTCGACAGTATCCAATGCCTGCTTATCCAACCCTTGGTAACCCGTTGAACTGACGATCTTAGGCGACTTGACTTGGCCGTCTGCGTCCACGACAAAAGACACCACTGCGTCGGCCTTGCTGGTGTGTCGGACGTATTTCGGCGGCAGATTGACCGACCGGGCCTGACCGCGCAATTGCGGTGCGCGGTTCACCTCCGATTCGGTATACACATCACCTCCGAATAACGAAGCGCACCCCATCAGACTCATCGCAGATAAAAAAACCACCAGAGCTCTCAACATCAACCTCTCCAATTGTAAATCAATGACAACTTTTGCTTCCTCGGCACGCGTAAAGGTCAAGTTCGCCATGATCTCTCCCGCAAGTCCCGAAGCCGCGATAGTCGTTTTCGCACAAAAAGACCCCAAGATCCGCCTTTCTGGCGCAAAAGTTGCGCCCAAATACAACACTTTACCCAGATTGACATTCGAGCCAAATTCGCTAACAGTCAGCATCGCAACACCCCATTGGCCGCATTAAAATCCCACGACCGCGCTGGCATCAACGTCGCGTCAACCCGGCAAGCTCTGATCTTGCCCCAGCCCAACGACCAGAGAAACACGCTGCACTCTGTCATTAAAATGCGCTAAGTTGACGGTCAGGAATGTCTGCGCTCAAGGAGAGCCGATGAAAAGTGTGATCTGCGATATTGATGGCGTACTGCTGCATGACAACAAATTGATCCCCGGCTCCGACACCTTTATCCAGCGCTTGCTGGATCAGGGCAACCCGTTGATCTGCCTAACCAACTACCCCGCCCAAACCGCGAAAGATCTGGCCAATCGACTCGGCGCCGCCGGGCTGCCTTTGGGCGAAGAGCACTTCTACACCTCCGCCATGGCCACCGCCGACTTCTTAAAGCATCAAGACGGCAAAAAGGCCTACGTCATCGGCGAGGGCGCGCTGACCCACGAACTCTATAAGCAGGGCTTTACCATCACCGACATCAACCCGGATTTCGTTATTGTCGGCGAAACCCGCAGCTACAACTGGGACATGATCCACCGCGGCGCCCGCTTCGTCGCCGAAGGCGCCCGCTTTATCGCCACCAACCCGGACACCCATGGGCCCAATCACAGCCCCGCCTGCGGAGCGCTGTGCGCCCCCATCGAGCGGATCACCGGCAAAAAACCCTTTTATGTCGGCAAACCGAGCGCCTGGATCATCCGCTCTGCCCTCAACCACTTGAACAGCCACGCTACCGACACCATCATTGTTGGCGACAACCTCAACACCGACATTCTGGCAGGCTTTCAGGCCGGTCTGGAAACCGTGATGGTACTCTCCGGCGTAAGTAAAATGGCCGATCTGGACAAACATCCATTCCGACCCAATCACATCTTCCCCTGCGCCGCCGAGATCGACGTCGTTTAAGGCGCAATATCGGAAAAAGCCGGAAGCGGACACCTCCGGCTTTGCCCCTGTTTACGCCCCTTTCCCGCCCCAATCGGCAGCGCACTGAGGCGCAGAGCACACCGGCACCGACAATGACGGATCTGGTGCAGGCGTTGGCGCTCTCACAGCCTTGGCGTCGATCTGCAAGCGCATATCTCCACGACGAGCAAACACGACCCCTGCAGCCCCGAAGCCGGAAATGGCGAGGCGGTTGCCCACCGCGATTCCCTGTCCCTCTGTATTCAAAGCGTCAGAGCCCAAAGCAGCTCACCGTCAGCTCGGCTGCTGACGACCACACTGACCGAGTCGGGGAACGACGAAACGGGCCAGTACCGGCGTGAGCCGACGTTCCTTGGCGAAATATCCTAACTTCCTGACAACTTGCAGTACTCTATACAGTTCCCCTTCCCCCTTTAAGGCACTTATGAAACTGCTAGTACGCAATCTTGCCCGCACCACCACAGAGCAGGAGCTCCAGGCCATTTTTGAGAAGTTTGGCGATGTCACCAGCTGTGATCTTGTCTTGGATCAAGCAACCGGCGAGTCTAAAGGCTTCGGCTTTGTTGAGATGCCTCAGTACGACAAAGCGAAAAAGGCGATGCTGACACTGAACGGCAAGCCGGTGAACGGAAGCCTCATTCGAGTAAAATTGGCCGAATAACCGCAGCCATCACCATCCCAAAGCTCAGCCCAAGCGCTCATGCCGGTCAGTCACGCTGATCGGCATTTTTCCTCCTAGCAGGCACCGTTTACGTGATGGCCTCATGCCAATACTGAACTTAACCGGCATGCCGCCAGTCGATGGTTTTCACAAATACCCGATTTGCCGCCGGTAAGTCACAAGCCAAGCTCCCTACACATCACTAAGCACCTTCAGTCTCGATAAAAGGGGCCCAACTCACAGCGAAAAGCAAGCAAACGTAAAGTCTAACCGGCTCCGTCCTCGGCTCAGGTAACGTAGCGTAAAGGCATGCTTCCGGCAGCCCGTTCCCTTAGCAAAAGACTGATAATAAAATGAAAGCTAAATACTCATTGCTGAGCCTTGTGATGGCCAGCAGTGCCTTGGCCAGTGCCCCTTGTCCAGCAAGTGCGCCACAAGCCACCCAAACCCAACCCAATATCCTGTTTATCTTCGCCGACGACCATGTCTATGAGTCGATGGGTAGGCTTGGCAGCGCAGTCAAGACGCCCCACTTGGATGCGCTGGCGCAAAGTGGCACCCACTATGTGCGCGCCTATAACCAAGGTGCTTGGGCCGGTGCCGTGTGCGTTGCCAGCCGCACCCAGTTAATGACCGGTAGAGGGCTATGGGATGCCTTTCGCTACCATGAGCAAGCGGTGGAAGCCCAACGTGACGACGGTACCGATATTCAGCTGCCAACGTCTTGGCCCCAGCGCATGAGCGATCTGGGCTACGACACCTATATCACCGGCAAGTGGCACGTGAAGGCTTACGACTTCAAGACCGTATTCGATGAACGCGGCCTGGTACGCGATCGCGGTATGCCCAACACCAAGGGCGATCACAACCGTCCTATTCAGGGCCAGCCGGATACCTGGAACCCAGCCGATCCATCCCTCCAAGGCTACTGGCGCGGCGGCACCCACTGGTCGGTCGGCACCGCCAATGACGCCATCGAGTACCTTGAGCAACGCAGCGACGCAGACCAGCCCTTCTTTGCCTATATCGCCTTCAACGCCCCGCACGATCCGCGCCAGTCTCCCCAGGAGTATCTGGACATGTACCCACTGGAGGACATCCCTCTGCCACCGGCTTACATGGAGAGCTACCCCTACACCGAAGAGCTCGGGATCGCCCGGATCCGCGGTGAAGGCCTGGCGCCCACGCCTCGTACCGAGTTCGCCATCAAGACCCACCGCAAAGAGTATTATGCTCTGGTGAGTCACTTGGATACGCAGATCGGCCGGATCATGGACTCCCTAGAAGCGCAGGGGCTGGCGGACAACACCATAGTGATCTACAGCGCCGATCATGGCCTGAGCCTCGGCAACCACAGCTTTATGACCAAGCAGAGCATGTACGATCACAGCCTGGCGGCGCCACTGATCATCGCAGGCCCCGGCATTGAACAGGGCGTTACCAGCCAACAACGGGTCTATATCCAGGACGTGATGCCCACGGCACTGTCCATCGCTGGCGCCAAGCCTGAGCAGTTGCAAGATGTGATCTTCAGCAACCTGTTACCCGAGTCGCCTGAAGCGCAGGCGCAGTTGGCCCAGCGCCCTATCTATGGCGGCTTCCGCGATAACAGCCGCATGGTGGTGGAAGATGGCTGGAAACTGATGATCTACCCCCAGGCCGACAAGCTGCGCCTGTTTGATCTGACTGCCGATCCCCACGAGTTGGACGACCGGGCTGATGAGCCCAAACAGCAGGCCCGGATCAAAGCGATGGTACAGACCTTACTGAATGAGCAGAAAAAGATGAACGACCCGATGGATCTGCGCCCGCAGCTCTCCCAATTGGGCGTACTCTAACTCGGATAGGCTCAACCCAGTCATCGGGTCCAATCCCAACCATTAAGCGCAATGCCAGTCGGTTCCACCAACTGGCATTTTCTATGCTCGATCTCCGCTGCTGCCCTTGTGCAGTCGAAGGGGTATCGAAGCGCAATGCGCCTTTAGCCATCGGCGCACCGAACACTCATCCTCGTTCTTGTCAGCACAATGACGAGAGCCGTAACGCAAAAGAGCGAGAGGTTTCCCCTCTCGCTCTTATTCCAAGCACAAACCTTATCGCGCCCGAGAGCACTCTCGACAAGCTTCCTTACACACATTCATCCCTGCTTTAGGTAGATCACACAGCCCGACGCGCTAGCCGGACTGTGTGTGTGGCCTGCAGGCAAACGAACCAAGGTCTCTGGCCCATACGTCTGCTCGCCATCCTGCACCTCTCCCTCAATCACAAAGATCTCCGCGCCTTGAGGGTGAGTAAAATCGTGCAGTTGCGTGCCGGGCTTGAGCTGCATCAAGCTGATGCGCTCGGCAAAACCCGTTTGCCGATACAGCTGTTTGCGGGATAAGCCGGGGATGTTCAAGATCTGCCAATCCATCTGCGAGGTATCGATCGCCAACTGCTGGCGCCCCTCTCCGACGTATTGACGCAGTTTGACCAGCAACATGCAGCCGGATTGGGAAAAAGGACGATGGCTGCTGCCATGGGGGTTGAGCAGATAGCTGCCTGCCGGATAATCGCCGTGTTCATCGGAGAACACCCCTTCCAGGACGAAGATCTCCTCGCCGTCCGGATGATAATGGCGTGGAAAGTGCGAGCCGGGACGATAGCGCACCAACGAGGTCACCATGCCAGACTCGATACCACCGAGATGGCGTAAACGCTTGCGCAGCACGCCTTCCGAAGGGCTGCTCTGCCACTCCAGCTGATCGCCGGTTACGACCTCCACTTCATTCGCCACCAAGGGACTTTTCATTTCAACGAATTCCAATGCTGATTGCTCAATGCTCTGTTGGTATGACCGCACGTCATCCCGGTTCGTTGCATTTATTTTCCGCTCTGAGCGTATTGAGCCTTACCGTAACGCTCCACACCGGCGCACGCTAAGATCCCCACGAGGATCAAAGCGGGCTCAGTTTACCCACGCTGCCGGCCCACCCCAATTGAGAGTCAGTGACCACTTGGCCAGTCCACTAACAAAGCCAATATCCCGGTCCTGCCGTCGTTCGAGACGGCGTAAACCATCGATGTAGTGCCGTCGCTTCAAGCCCCGAACAATGCATCCATTAATCCGTCTCGACCGATAAAAAACGCCAGCAATGCCGCGCTTGCCAGAAGTGCGAGCGCAGTTACAGATCCTCGGCGTACTCCACGCTGTAGGGAGTATCAAATAGGGCGGGAAACGCAGGCTCTGGGAATTCAGCGATCAGCCGCAGATAATCGTTGTGCAGCTCTTGGAACTTCTCCGGATACAGGCGACGCACGTCCTGGCGCTGAATGGGGTCATCACTCAGGTTAAACAGCATGGCGTCCACCTCCGCCATATTCAGCTGTTTGCGGCTGGCCCCCACTGTCGCCCGCTTCTCCTGATCATTCCAGGTCAGCACCCAATCGCCCTTGCGATAGGCAATATCGTGGAAGTAGCGGAAGAACAGCCACTCATGAGGTGCTTCCGGTTTGCTGCCATTGAGATAGGGAATGAGATTGGTGCCATCGTAGCCGGTTTGGGGGTCATCCAGACCGAGGAAACGGGTGATGGTCGGCGCAATGTCCAGAGCGATCACCGGTTCATCGTAGATCTGACCGGCCGGTACCTGCTCAGGCCAGTGGATCATAAAGGGCACCCGGATCCCACCCTCATAGGTGTCGCCCTTAAAGCCGCGCAGATCCGCCTCGAAGTCCAGCGTGTTGGCAGTTTCAGTGCGGCGGATCGAAGTCTGGTAGCCGTTATCCGACAGGAAGAGGATGGCAGTGTTCTGATCCAGATCATGAGCCTTGAGGGTCTCGCGGATCGCCCCGACGCCATCGTCCACCGCCAGCAACATGGCGGACAACAACTGGCGCTCTTTGGTTTCAAACTCGCCTTCCTTCATCTGCGCGACCCGGTCGAGATAGGACTGGGGCGCAACCCAGGGATGGTGCACCGCGTTATAGGCCAGATAGAGGAAGAACGGCTCCTCTTTATTCCGCTCGATAAATGCCACCGCCTCGCGGCTGAACTCCTCAGTCAGGTAGTTGCCCTCGGGATAGTCAACAATCGCTTCATTACGGTGAATAGGCCACAACGGCGTCTTGCCAGAATAATCCTTGCCGGCTCGATAGTAGTCATGACCACCGGCCAAAAAGCCGTAGAAATAGTCGAAGTTGCGCAGCCAAGGACGGTAGTGATCCTCCCCGTGGCCAAAGTGCCACTTCCCCACCGCTCCGGTGGTGTAGCCCGCCTGCTTCAGGGTGTCCTGCAGCATCGGTTGGTTGAGCGGAAAGCCCTTCTGGGCCTGACCGCCAAAATTACCCCAGATCCCAAAGCGGTCCTGATAGCGTCCGGAGATCAGTCCAGCTCGGGACGGGCCACACACTGAAGAGGTCACATAGCCCTGGCGGAAAATGGTGCCCTCGGCGGCCAGTGCATCCAGGTTGGGACTGAACATCTCATCGGAGCCCATAAAGCCCACTTCGTCGTAACCCAAATCATCCACTAGGACGATAATGAAATTGGTATGTGTGGACTCGGCCATCACTGGTGCCGTTAGGCTCATGGCCGTAGCGGCGAGTAGCCCGATTGTTTTTTTATGCCTTGGGGCGCTGTTGTCCATGCTGACTCTACCTGTGAGAAATTATCGCTGTCACTCCGCGTGTCGTCGGGTCCCCCCTAAACACCCACGCAGACTACCAGCATTTGCCCTGCTGCAGGCTCCAAGCCCACCACAATGCGTCATCACCCATGAATCACGCTCAACCGATGAACTTCATATCTGCCCCAGAAACCCGCCTTACTCACCTCACAGTTTCAAGCGTTCGATACTTGGCCCCCTTGGGGCTCAGGCATACTGCTCGAGCCTTAATGTCACTAGCTGTTTAGCAGTGTATTTCATTGCATGCCATCAAGGCATTGGTGATCAATAACAACAGATAAAGAAAAAGGATCTCTTTATGCGAACCCTGCCTGCTCTCACCGTCGGCGCAGCCCTGTGCGCTTCCCTGATGGCGCCCGCTGTACACGCTCAGCCGACAACAGAAGGCCTCAACTTCATCGTGATCTACACCGATGATCAGGGCTACAACGATCTGGGCAGTTATGGCTCGCCCTACATCCGAACTCCCCACCTCGATAAGATGGCCGATGAAGGGATCCGCTTTACCGACTTCTACGTGATGAGTGGCAAGTGCTCGCCGTCCAGAGCCGCCCTGCTCACCGGCTCCTACCCTCGGCGGGTCAGCATGCAATATCGCGTTGTGATGGATCGCGACAAGCACGGTTTGCACCCTGACGAAGTCACCATTGCCAAGCAACTGAAGAAAGCAGGCTACCGGACGTCGCTCATTGGCAAGTGGCACTTAGGTCACGCTGAACCCGCACTGCTGCCGCTAAACCAAGGCTTCGACAGCTTCTTTGGCCTGCCCTACAGCAACGATATGAAGCTCAGTCCCCTGCTCACCCTCTCCCCGGACTATGTCCGCCGCCCCGATGATGCCCCCGGCGTGCATTTCCAAAAACGCGGTAACCCCCAGGGCGTGCTGATGGAGGGCAATGAGGTGATTGAGTATCCAACCGATCAATCCATGCTCACTCAACGCCTCACCGAGCGGGCCATCGACTTCATTACCCAGGACAGCAACGATCCCTTCTTTCTCTATCTGGCCCATCCCATGCCCCATGTGCCCGTGGATGCCAGCCCGGCCTTTAAAGGTAAATCTGCGTTCGGCCCCTATGGCGATGCCGTGGAAGAGTTGGACTGGAGTGTGGGTGAAATTCTCAATACGCTCAAAGCGCACGATCTGGCCGACAATACTGTAGTGGTTTACGCCTCCGACAACGGCCCCTGGGGCTACGGCGAAGCGCCGGATGCCCGCGTCGGCCGGGCCGATCCGCTGCGCGGCAGCAAAGGCAGCCAATATGAAGGCGGGTTTCGGGTCCCGGCCCTGATCTGGGCACCGAAATTCATCGCCCCCAAAGTACATGAAGGGATCGTCAGCAATATGGACCTGCTGCCCACCTTCAGTAAA
The DNA here is from genome assembly GCF_039543565.1 of Ferrimonas pelagia. NCBI lineage: Bacteria > Pseudomonadati > Pseudomonadota > Gammaproteobacteria > Alteromonadales > Ferrimonadaceae > Ferrimonas > Ferrimonas pelagia. The sequence continues at coordinate 165,693 of NZ_BAABJZ010000016.1, forward strand.
CTGGCGGGTGTCCCCCTACCGGCCGACCGGCCCATCGACGGCGTCGATATCTGGCCGCTGCTGACTTCCCCCGATACCCAAGTTTCCTCTCATGAGGCCATCTACTTCTATGAGAGCCGTCACGGCACCATGGCCGGGGTGCGTTGGGAAGACTGGAAATATCTGGAGATCGCCGAAGAACGTAACGGCCCGAAAGTCCCCCAGCTGTACAACCTGAAGACCGACATCGCCGAATCGAACAACCTGATCAGCAAACACCCGGAGCGCGCCGCCACCATGAAGGCGATGATGGCCCGTTTCGATGCGCGTATGGAACAGGAAGCCCGGCCGCACTTCGTCAGTCAGCAATAATACCTCGCCCGCCCGCGTCACATTACACGTGACGTGGGCAGGACTCATCAATATGGATGTCGCTGCAAACTCGTGTTGGCGCAGGACGCGAGCCTCGGCACTCCGTCGTCAACAGTCCAGAGCCAGTCTGTCCCTCACGGGCAGCGAACGCCCCATTGCAACCGCCTAACGTAGAGCGACATTAACCGCGAAGCAAGCGTGACCCGCCATGGGGTGGCGCATTAAAATGCGGTCCGTCTTTTCCTTGAAATCGCTTGGCAGCATCATTTCAGCACCGTGCGCAATGAGCCGCGCAAATACTGCCCGACTCCAGACAATGATGCCCATCAGCGGCCGCCAGCTCACGCCTCGAGCTGGTCTTCGAGAGTAGGGCGGCATTAGCCGCGAAGCGCGCGTAATCCGCCATGAGATGGTGCATTGAAATGCGGTCCGTCTTTTCCTTGAAATCATATGGCACCATATTTTCAGCACCGTGCGCTGAACAACGCGCTAATACCGCCCTACCCCAGACAATGTTCCTTATCAGCCCTAAGGCGAGCCTGCGAGACTGCGATGCTTAGGTTGGTTAAGCTCTGGCTGACGTGAAAGCACTTAATAAGGCGTCATAGACAGGATCTTTAGCGTAGGCGCATGAAATAGTTAGAAAAAAGGCTCTTGGTGTGAGCAGATTTAATCGCCAAACCAAATCATCAAACAACCGAAGAGCCGATGCCGATTATCACCGCGACCAAGCCACTGATACAACTGTTCAATGAAGCATGGTTGAACAAAACCGCCAAACAGCAAGGATTCTGCAAGCGTTTGCGTAACATTCGACCGCTGGAACTGATTTCCAGCCTGGTTTCTGCGTTTGGAGATGGAAATGTGGATGCGATTGCCGACTTGCACCGAACGTTCGATGGGATCCGCGTGAACTCTGACGCAAGCGTTGCCTATAAGCCGTTCCATAACCAGTTACGTAAGCCAGAGTTTGCTGAGTTCATGCAGACCGTTGTGAGTCGGGCAATCGCAGTTTTCGGCAAGCAGTTAACCGAAGAACTTCCTTCTAAGTTGCAGCAGTTTGAGCAAATCCTAATACAAGATGGATCGTCGTTTGCGTTGCACCCGGACTTAGCTGATACCTTTCCTAATCGCTTCAAGGGCCGCTCCCCGGCGGCGGTAGAGTGCCACATGACAATGTTCCTGACCGATGAGCAGCCATTGCAGCTGGGGATTTCAGCGGATACCGCCTCAGAAAGAGACTATCTCACCCGCTGCCAACACTATGAAAAATAAACTGTTGTTAGCTGATGCGGGTTATGTAGGCCTTGAGCACATGGCAAATGTAGAGCTGCACGGAGGTTACTATCTGATGCGCTCAACTTAACAACTCAATCCAACCATCGACCGTGCACTCAACGCCAAGGGGAAGCCAATCAAATCTATGGCTGGCCTCAAGCTAAAAGCGCTGCAAAGCCGTCGAGGAGGACGGGCGCCGGTGCTCGATGTTGATGTCAGTTGGCCACACTACCAATGCCGAATGGTTCTGTTCTGGCATCAAAAAGAGAAGCGCTATCTTTGGTGGCTGACCAACCTTCCCCGCGAAAAGTTCAGCACAGAGGACATCATGCGGCTCTATCGAGTTCGCTGGCAAATCGAGTTGCTATTCAAGGAATGGCAAAGTTTTAACAACCTGAAGCGATTTGTCACCCGCCAGGAGCACATGGTGAGAGGCTTGACCTGGGCCAGTTTGCTGAGCCTGCTGGTCAAGCGTTTCATTGGCCGCGTAGCGCAACAGCGGCTGAACATGCGCCTATCCATGTTGAAAATTGCCAAGTCCACTCAAGGCTGGTTCGAGCCGGTGATGAAGTCACTGGCATCCAAATCATTAAGTCAGCTACGGGCTGACTTGAGTTGGGCAATTGATTTCATTGCAACTAACTGCCACCGGGCCCAGCAGTCAAAAGCCAAGCAGGCCAACAGTTTGGAGGCCGTTTGGGAGCACCTAAATGCTTAAGGTTCAGGCTATGAGTGGGCGCTGCTCTCAGCGTACTTTAGATACCCGGAGTACGTGCGACGAGCCATATACACCACTAATGCTGTTGAGGCCGTGCACCGCCAATTTCGGAAGTTGACCAAAACCAAAGGTGGTTTTGCCAGCGAGAACGGTTTACTCAAGCTTCTCTACGCCGGTATATTGAAGGCGTCGGAGCGCTGGTCGCACCATCCATAATTGGAATTTGACGCTGTCTCAGTTGTCGATCCACTTTGACGGTCGATTGGACGAACACATCGACTTGTGAATTAGATTACTGACACAGAGTTATGAACACCCTCAATACATCGACTTGTGAATTAGATTACTGACACAGAGTTATGAACACCCTCAGCTCCCTCCATATCGGAGCATTCAGTGATCTACATTTCGGTACAGTTATTTAGAAGCAAACCGAATTGCGATAATCGATGTTGTATTGGTCAATAATACTTCGACAATTGACAACCATAAGTTTATTATCAATCTTGATTGTCTCCTTTATTGCCGGTTGGAGTAGCGTGATCAGGCTATCGATTTCATCGTGTATTGATTGCATGCAGAGATTAAGGTCGCCTGTAATAGCATTATTGTTGATGGCTATGGTTCCTCTCATATATCTCCCAACATGCTTCCAAGCCTTTTGTAACTCCTCTTCACTCTTTGCGAAGGGAAGAATATCATTGATGCATTTAGTATACGCATAGTTAAGGGAACAAAATGCCTGCTCCAACTCTTTTTCACTTTCTGGTAAACAATTTTTCCACAAGGCTTTGTTGCTGGCAAAAAAATAGAGGGGGACTTTGCTGCCATCACTTTCATTGCAAATAATACTAAAGATAGCCAGCGCGATGACTCTTTCCACTTTGTTATCAACACGCTTTGACAATTCTTCTAAGCAGTTCGTCATACGTTTCATTCTCTTCGCACAGAGATATACCAGCATAGACTGCTTATTATAAAATAATCGGTAAAATGCTTTTTTTGATACATGAGCCTCCTTGATTACCTCACTAATACTAACATCCCAAACACCTTTCTCATTAATATGATTTTCCGCAATCTTTAAAACACGTTCTTTAGGTGACAACGACTGTAGCTTCATTAATTTTACCAATAGGCTTACATACTAGAAAAAGTATACATAGCATGTCGTATGCTTCATTCACAACATAGTGTCAGCCAAGCTATTTTTATGTGAACCTCACCACCTTGAACACCAACTGAAGCGACAAAGATTCACGCCAAGGAGAACTATTTGCCCAAATGTAAGTGTGACGTGTTAATTGCCATCAAGATTCTTGCTGCGTTGGACATATTTCAAGGTGATGTAGGGGTTGGTAGCAACGGCGAGCAGTACAATGACGAAATGGATCTTCTTTTTCATTCAGGCTTCGATGGTGTAATAAGAAGTTAATAGCCTGACTGAAGAGTCTCAGTCAGGCTGACGCTAGAGTGCAAGACTCGGTTACTTACCGAACAGGGTTTTCGGAGTAACAATCACGGAGCGATAGTGACCATCCAAAGGCTTGAGGGTCATGACGTCGATCTCAACCATGACCTCTTTGGTTTTGTAGTCGATCTCATTGATTCGGCCGATGGTCGGTGTTGACGGGTCAAACATATCGATGGAGCCGCCGAAGCCAAACATAGTATCGCGATCGGCGCGGTATTCGGCGTTGGAAGTCACAGGGCTATACCACTCCCAGCCACGCTCCTTGCCATACTCCCAGAGCTGCTCAACAGTCATGTTCTCCTCGTCGACCTTGTACTCAACAAAGCGGGTCCACTTATCAGTGGGCATCACTGGTTGATCATTCCAGCGACCGTCGCCGTTATCCAAGGAGGTGATGGTGCCCTTGGGGCTCAACCACGTGGTGTGCTGAGTGTAGGTAAAGTCAAAGTCCCCTTCACACTTACCTTTGTCGTTACACTTGATTTTCTTGCCCTTACTATCGACCGGGGTGAGAAGTTTCTTGGCCAGTTCATTGTTCCAGCCCTCACGAGGGGCAATTATCCACTTCACGTCTTTATCACGGCCGATCTTCACATTGCCCTGATGACGCAATGACAGGATGATGCTGTCATCACTGGGGTCGTGTGAGATGGAATTCACGTGGGCCCAGTTGCGGCCCGGGCCAACGCCGGGGATATCACCGTAAGGCGCATCCAACTCAGCGGCACCGATAGTCATCCCAGCAGCATCAGCATCGATGTTGAGGCAAACAGCCCCCATATCTAAGCCGACCAGCAGCGACTCACGATAGGGATCCAAGATCTTGTTCAAGTCCCAAACGTCAAGCAGGTTGCCACGGGCATCCACTTCAAGAATATGGTCACGAACGGTGTGGACGTAGGTATCTTCCCATTGGTTATAATAGTTTTGCTTGGAGGCGCGAACCAGAAAGTTGCCGTTTTCCATCGGCCACATGGCATGAGTGGCGTCCGCATAGCCACGGGGCAGGCGATAATCATCGATGCGCCCCATAAGGTCAAAGAAGCCATAACGTTGGCCCTGGACAAAGGTGAACATGCCATCCTGGGTTTCGTTGATCCCCATCATGATCCCGCGCTTATTCAGGTCGATATCATGGCCTTCATAAGTGGCATCCTGATTGAGCCACCAGCGGATCTCGCCCTCGGTATCTACGATGATGTTCAATGGCGCAGCATCGAATGGGATGGCGCCCATCGCTTTTTGCGCAGCTAGAATATCAGCAGTGCTTTTTGGCGGCGGTTTGGGGCCAACCCAGTTTAGATCCGAGCCGTGTGCTGTGGAGCTGTTGCTATTGACCAAATAAAGGCGGTCGGCAAACTTTCTGTCCACCTTGGTCACGTTCACAGCGGGGATGGCATAGTGGTTCCGATGATCCAAATATTTGCTCTCGATACCGCCGGTAACAATCTGATGCTCTTCGGTGATCTTTTTACCATCTAAGTTGAAGTTCAAAGTGATGTTATTACGATGATTGGCATACAAACCGAAGATTGGTACGCCATCATGACGCAGCAGGGTTTGTGGGCCGACCGGATAGGAGATCGGCACACCGTTCTTACCCTTACCATGGACGGTCACAGTGACATCACTGATCTCTTTATTGTGCAGGTTGACCACGGCGGTCAATGGTGAGTTTTTGTAGGGGTTGATGACAATGGCGCCCAGTTCCCCCGATGGCGGCGCTGCCGGCAGGCCTGCCGCATTGACGGTGGCTATAGCACCCAGTAAAAGTACTGTGGCTAAAGAGGTGCAGATAAGAGTTTTTTTCATGGTGCGCTCCTTGATATTTACTTATTGTTGTCGATTAGAAGGTGTATTTAAACCCTGGAACAAAGTGATGGCCTGATTGATAGTTGTCCAAACCTACTTCCCCACGGGCATATACATACATAAAAGTGAATTCGATAGAGTTGGTAATTGGTACAGTTGAATTTAAAATTAACCTTTTGGAAGTTCCAGGAACAACACCTGGCGGAACATCCTCTATAAAACCATCAAAATTCTCGATATAATCAAACATACCTGACAGGCCTATTTTTCTGCCTCCAAGCACCAATGAATAACGAGCGGAAACACCGTATTCTATTCCTTTGAATCCGTTCGCCTGGATCTCTGGTGACATCCCAAAATAGTTGTAACGAATACCGATCTTACTAGAAAGTGCAACGTCACCAATTCTATAGTCATAACCAATAGCCGGCGTCAAGGTATGATCGGCGACCACCCTGTGAAGAGTTCCGTTATATCCAAGACTGGCACGCCAACCTGTACTGGGCTTTTCACCATCCGTGAGGTTATATCGCACTGCAGCGACCGGGCGCATAATGGTTATTTGACCAAATTCTGGAAAATTCTCGTTGGCATCATCACTGGTCATCTGGAAGGGGTCATCAACTTCGACATACAGTAAGACGCTCCCCCAATCATTTACTCTAACATGTTGTAAATTGATCCCAGGCCGGTCAGCTCGAATTGAGACCAGCTCCATCGAGGCTCGGTCACTCGTCCAATAGTAAGCACCAATACTGGTTTCCTCAAATAGCATTTTAGCAGAAACTGGGCCCATACAGAGGAGCGACAAGGTCGAACATAGTGCAGTGCTTTTAAAATTCATCATCATCATCCCTAACAATTAAAACCACAATCATAGCCATCTAATTTAATTGGTTGCCTTCTTTATATTCTAGAGTACAGAACATCACAACAACCCTGTTAATTAGGTTCTATCCACTCAACTTTCCAAATGTTAAACTGCAACTCCTTTATTATATTTTGCACATCAAATCATCATCTGCTCGATTGATAACCCTGTGGCAATCAATATCATTTCTAGCAATATCACCAACGCACTAATTTAATATAACTCACTCTTTATTCCACCTAAGAACTAAACAAGCGAGCTATATATATAGCTACAAGCGATAGTCAAAACCAACCATTAGGTAATGGCCGCCACCACCGACTTGGGAAAAGCCGAAATCACCCTTCCCCCACATATGACGAATACGTGCATCAAAATGCTCACCAAGCGGAAACTTTATCTCTGATGTGTAACCGTAAAGTTGACGTTCTTCCAATGGCATCACCTCAATTCGACTATCTGATGTATATCGATGGGTTGCGGCAATAGAAAATGGCATCTTATATCCTGCGAGGTCTAACACTGTGTTCCCCGTAATGTAAAAGTGACTACCACCAAAATGGGTATCGGTATTGCCCAAGTTTCCAGGTTCTAGGCTATCCATCTGAAAGTTTGCAAAGAGCGGCCCAAATCCAGTTCGAACGAACCAGTTCTCGGTCTTAAAGTCCCGAGATATAGCTGGAATTAAATTATGGTCCATGGCATAGGCTTCAGTAACTAGCATATAGTTGACATCAAAGTTCCAGCCAACCCCACCTTTATCGTTACCCGTCAGGTTGTATGAGACGCTGGAAGCGATACGTAGTTGAGTCCACTCTGGGAAATCAGGATGGTATTTATTTTGACGGCCCAGACTAGGTATAGGGTTATCCAAGTCAACCATCATAAAGGCATCGCCCCAATCATGTACTTCTAAATGAACGAGACTTATTGCTGGGCTATTATTTTTGTGTGGATTATCCTTTAGTGTTTTACTATCATGAAAGTTGTAGTAGAGGCTGATCGCTGTCTCTCGATGAAGCATTTTTGCACTTACAACGTTTGAAAATAGCACAAGCATGGAAATGAAGAGTATCTGTACATGTTTATCTTTCATATTGAACGTTCGCACTAATAATGACCTTTTGGGATTGCAAGCACCTATATCTGGTGGTGATATTTATGAGTACCCTTACTCAGATAACACAAGGTGACATATAACTTACTTTTTATTGTCACGGTCTCAGCCATTAATTCACTTGCACCAGTAACTGACGATTTCAATCATCTAAATTAGCTGCTTCCTAGTAATTACGCGAGACAAAGTCAGGGGGGGGCTTGGCATCCCCCTGACTTCCCTATTAGAAGCCAAACAGGCTCTGCGGGGTAACCAAGACACCACGGTAGTGGGTCTGATTCGCTTTTTCAGAGTAAACATCGATTTCAACCATCACCTCTTTGGTCTTGTAATCGATCTCATTAAAGCGACCAATGGTAGGCTTACCCGGCTCAAACAGTTGAATGGAGCCATTGAAGCTGAACATGGTGTCTCTATCTGGGCGATACTCAGTGTTCGAGGTAATTGGGCTATACCATTCGTAACCACGCTCTTTCCCGTATTCCCAGATCTGCTCAACCGTCATGTCCTCTTCGTTGACCTTGTACTCAACGACACGAGTCCATTTGTCGGTCGGCATCACTGGCTGCTCATGCCAACGTCCATCGCCATTATCCAGCGAGGTAATGGTGCCCTTGGAGCTAAGCCAGGTGGTGTGTTGGGTGTAGGTAAAGTCGAAGTCACCTTCACACTTACCCTTGACGGTACAGTTGATCGGCTTGCCATTGGCATCTACTGGGGTCAGGACTTTGTCAGCAAACTTACCAGTCCAGCCTTCACGGGGCGCCAAGATCCACTTCACTTCCTTATCACGGCCAATCTTCACGTTGCCCTGATGTCGCAGTGACAGAATAATGCTGTCGTCGCTCGGATCATGGGAGATGGAGTTGACGTGGGCCCAGTTACGGCCAGCGCCAATTCCGGCTAGGTCACCATAGGGAGCATCGGTCTCAAAGCTATCCATGGTCTCGCCGATCCGATCCATATCGACGTTGGCACATACGGCACCCATATCCAATGCATATAGGAGTGCATCACGATAGGGATCGAGAATTTCGGGTAAGACCCAGACATCGACGAGATCGCCATGTGGGCTAACCTCAAGGATGTGATCGCGTACCGTGTGGACTAAGTCCCCTTCAGGGTTACGATAGTTCTGTTTGGAGGCTCGAACCAGGAAGTTACCGTTCTCCATTGGGAACATCGCATGAGTCGTATCGGCATAGCCACGTGGCAAAGGGTTGCTTTTAAAACGACCCATCAAATCGAAGAGACCAAAACGCTGCCCCTGCACATAGGTAAACAGACCATCTTTGGTTTCGTTGATCCCCATAAAGTAGCCACGTTTTTCCAGATCGTGGCCACGGTAGTCATGGACGGCATCACGCTCCATCCACCATCGGTACTCTCCTTGGGTATCGACGATATACAGCATCGGCACCATATCAAAGGTGGCAGAACCCATACTGATGGCACCATCAGCGCTCAACTCCCCCCCCATTGACGGAGCAGTCCAGTTAACATCAGCGCCTTGCGGCAAGTAACTGTGACTATTTACCAAATAGAGGCGGTCTTCAAACCCTTCCTTTACCTCTTTAACCTTAACTTCATGGAAGATGGATAGGTTTCGGTTATCTATGGCATCGGCTTTTAATGGGCTGGTGTACACCTCATGGGTCTCAGTTTTTGATTTACCATCCAGGGTATAGGTGACCGAAACCTTATTTTTGTGACCGGCATAAAGGCCAAATACCGGAATGCCATCATGACGCGTCAGCATCGTCGGGCCAACATCGTATTCAATCGGCACACCATTTTTGCCTTTACCATGTACCTTAACGCTGATATCCGACAAGTGCTTACTATTTCTACCGATTATCGCGGTTAGTGGAGCGTTACCATACGGATTTACAATAATACTGCCTAGAACGCTTACCGCAGGTGCCCCTGGGAAAACGGCGGCATTGGCTATGGAAATGGAGCCTAAGGCCGTTGCGCAGCAGAATGTGACTAACTTAATTTTGTTTTTCATGCGATATTCCTAACGCTATTTGAGACACTGAAGAGGCCATCATCTTTGCCACTTAGAGGATAAATATAATATTTGATCGACTTTGTGGATCTCTTTTGCATCGCCTGATGCGTTAAGAATATTTAACCAATTTGAATAAAGTCTGACTGTGACAAAAGGCATTTAGCCGCTTGCGCTATCGATGGGGCACGGCTTATGCGTTCAACATCACAATAATCCAAATCGCTTTGGCAGATGCGTTTCTTAACAAAGCAAAAAGAAAGTGCCACCTCACGAATCACGCTCGCCCAAAAGCTTTGCATGAGCTCAGTTCACACGGGGCGTACCTGGAGTCACCAGTGACTGCGCCGTGGCATTTAAATGAGACAAAAATGCCGCATGCTGGGGCAGAAACGGCATCGGTTTCTTGCCTTTCAAGCACGGCCATTGAGATCACACTCAGGCCTTGCGCAGCAGTCCAGCAATTCATTGGCGCTATTCCGTTGAGCAGTGCCCTACTCCTGCGTTTACCCGAAAACACTACCAGCCAAGGCCTGTTTGCGTTCCTGCATCTTAAGCACCCGCTCCTCCACACTGTGTTCACAGAGCCATTTTTTGACGAATACCAACTAAATAACTGATCCTAATTGTGCTCCACTATCTGCAATCCATGACCACCACCCGGGAATGGTGAGGCGTTGTTCATGAAGTACTTCACCCGCCGGATCAGTTGCCACATGTGCTTGCATCGATGA